>DASVSK010000488.1:0-1907 GCA_036388135.1 Pyrinomonadaceae bacterium
GGCGAGCGAGGCCGGGTTGTGCGGTAGCCAGCGGCGCTCGGGCCCCTCGCGCTCCGGCATTAGGCGCGGGCGGCGGCGCGCTTTGGGGGCGCGCGCCTGCGCCGCCATCACGGCGGCGTTCGTCCGCCGCACGCCGGGCGCGCCCGTCCAGGGGCGGCCGACCATCGGCCCGCGCTGTCGCCTGGGCGAGCCGATGCGTATCGCGGCCTCCTGCCGGCGGGCGCGGGCGCGCGCCTCCAGCTCACGCTCTTCGCGCTCTTCGCGCACCCCCTCCTTCGACCGCCTCGCCGGGGCGTGCGTCCGCGCCTCCGAAGGGTCGCGCACGGCCGCGCGCCTCTGCGCCGAGACGACGTAAACGGCGGCCGTCGCCGACGCGAGCGCGCAGAGCAGCAGGATAAGTATGCGTCCGGCGGCGCGGCGTGACCTGGCCGGCGTGCGCGCGTGGGGGAGTTTGTTCTCAGGCAAGCGGGTTTCCTTCTGAGTCTCGCGCCGGGGCGCGGGGCGTGGGCGGGGCGTCGCGCCCCCGCCGACACGAACCCCCGGCGGGGGCGGGAGACGCGCCGGGGCGTCAGGGAATTTTATTGATTGTGCAACGACGGATGTGGGGATGGCTCGCGGCAAACGCTCCGGCCACTTCGGCGTCCGCGTAGAGTAGCCGCGCCCCCGCGGCCTGTCAAACCGTTCGCTGCGGCGCGGCCGCCTGGCCCCGAACAGGGCGGCGGTTGCATCGTGCGGGTGGATGGCTTAAAACTGACGGGCGTGCCGGACGCTAAACTGCTGTCGATTTGCGCCGCGGCGGGGCGGGCGAGGCGGTCGTCAAGCCGGAGAGTCTGACTGAAGAGGCCGGGGTCGTAAGGGATGTTCGTCGAAAGCAAGGTCAAGACAAAGCTGCTGCGCCAGATGGGCGAGGCCATCAAGGACTTCGGGATGATCGAGGACGGCGACCGCGTGATGGTCTGCCTGTCGGGCGGCAAGGACAGCTACACCATGCTCGACCTGCTGCTCGACGTGCGCAAGCGCGCGCCCGTCCGCTTCGACCTCCTCGCCGTCAACCTCGACCAGAAGCAGCCCAACTTCCCCGCCGACGTGCTGCCCGACTATCTCAGGGGGCGCGGCGTCCCCTTCCGCATCGTCGAGCGCGACACCTACTCGGTCGTCAAGCGGCTCGTCCCCGAGGGCAAGACCTTCTGCTCGGTCTGCTCGCGCCTGCGCCGCGGCATCCTCTACAACACCGCGGTCGAGGAGGGCTGCACCAAGATCGCGCTCGGCCACCACGCCGACGACATCACGGCGACGTTCCTCCTGAACCTCCTCTACGTCGGGCAGCTCAAGGCGATGCCGCCCGTGCTGCGCTCGGACGACGGCCGCAACACAGTCATCCGCCCGCTCGCCTACTGCCGCGAGGCCGACATCGCCGAGTACGCCGCCGAGAAGGGCTTCCCCATCATCCCGTGCGACCTCTGCGGCTCGCAGACGAACCTGAAGCGGGCGCGGGTCAAGCGGCTGGTCGCCGAGCTTGAGGGCGAGATTCCCAACGTGCGCGCCTCGATGCTGACGGCGCTCACCAACGCCGTGCCCTCGCACCTGCTCGACCCCGCGCTCTTCGACTTCAAACGCCTGCGCGCCGCCCGCGGCAACGTCGAGGCCGAACTCGACGCCGCGCTCGGCCACGCCGACCCCGAAGGCGCGGGTGAAGCGCCCGCGCTCGTCTCCATCGGATAGTCGCCCGCCGAATGGCAACCACCAAAAGCAGATCGAAGGCCGCCGCGAAGAAGGCGCAGCCCTCCGCGAAGAAGGCGAGGCCCTCCGCGAAGAAGGCCGCGCCCGCGTCTCGTCAAAGCGCCGCGTCCGCGTCGAAGTCGAAGGCCGCGGCTCGGAAGGCGAAGGCCGCGGCGTCGAAGTCCAAG
>DASVSK010000489.1:0-11221 GCA_036388135.1 Pyrinomonadaceae bacterium
GCGTCGCCGCGCTCGACACCTTCGTCGCCTACGCCCCGCAACTCGAAGACGTCATCCTCCCGCAGGTCGACGACGTCTACCGCGCCATCACCGAACTGCACGCCTACTAAACAAGGCGAAGGGTCAAAGGCGAAGGGCGAAAGTTTGGGCGGGGCTCGGGCCCCGAATCTTTAACAGATTCACGCCGTCAGGCGTGCCCGAACTTTCGCCATTCGCCTTTTGCCTTTTCTTCCCTCTCTCCCCTTTCACCCGGGCGTACTGTAGTACACAAATTTGTATCGTATCGTTCCGCCCGGCGGACGCCCTCGGCGCGCCCGGAAACGTCTAAAAGTATTGCCTTCTTACACTTCCCCCCGGCGGCATGCCCCTTGCCGTTACCCATCAGTTCCGCCCGCGCGGCGGACATTCATCAATCGGAAAAATGGGTAACTTTCAAACTATAGGAGGGACAATCTCAATGAGCAGACGTTTGCTTAACCTCGCGGCCGTCGGCGCGCTGGCGCTCGGCGTCGCGCCCGCGGCCTTCGCGCAGGGGACACAGAACCCGCAGCCGACGCAGCCCACGCAGCCGGCGCAACAGACGCAGACGACCACCACCACCACGACGCAGACGACGCAGGCCGTCCAGAACAGTGACGGCTCGTGGTCGGTCATCCAGTACCCGGCCAACAAGGAGGTCGTCGTCGACTTCACGCCCGCGCCGACCTTCTCGAACGCGAAGGGGCGCGCCAAGGTGACGCGCATGAGCGACCACACGATGGTCACGCTCGACCTGTCGGGGCTGCCCGCCGACGCCTCGGCCATGAACCTCTACGCCGTCGACCCGTCCGGCAAGGTCACCATGCTCGGCCCCGTCAACTTCTCGAACGGCGTCTCGACCCAGAGCTTCCACACGCCGCTCGACCGCTTCATGCTCGTGCTCTCGCCCGAGGCCAACCTGACGACCTACGCGCCGACGGCCTCTTACGCCTTCCGCAGCGCCGTGCCGCAGGGACTCTCCGTCGTCCCGCTGTCGGGCGCCGAGGGCGAGAAGGTCTCCGCCGCCTCGGCCGCCGGCTCGGCCCTGGCCTACACCGCGCCGATGCTCGGCATCCCGACCTTCGACCGCGGCGACGACACCGAGATCAAGGTCAAGCTCGCGGGCGCTCTGACGGGCTCGCGCGTCAACTTCAACATCACGCCGCGCAGGGACGGCCCGACCGAGGTCGTCGCGCGCTTCCACGAGATGAAGGAGGCTCCGGCCGGCCAGGTCTACGTGCTCTGGGCGGTCTCGCCCGACAACAAGTACGTCAAGCTCGGCCAGGTGGTGAACACGGGCCGCCGCAACGAGGCCGAGATCAAGTCCGAGACGACGCTCAAGGACTTCGGCCTCCTCATCACGCTCCAGTCCGAGGGCGAAGCGCCCGCCGGTGACGTCGTCGGCACCATCATGCGGTGACGGCGCGGCAGTCTTAGACGCCACACAGACGAGAAGGCCGCCCCCTAACCGGGGCGGCCTTCTCACTTTGGAAATCCCCGCGAAACGCGGGCTGACACAGTTTCGACATAAAGCTGTTGACATCTGTGTGAATCACGGCATAATGGCTTGGAGCCGTCGCGCGACCCCGGCGCGGCGCGAGTTTGGGATTCACCCTTTGAACCCCTCCCGAAAGAGCCGTGCAGGCCGAGGCTCGAAACCCTTTTTGAGAAGAAAGCCCCCGAGATGTTCAAACGCAAGCTTCCCCCGTGGCTGGCGCTCCTGGCCCTTTTCTTCTTCGCCGCCCCCCCGGCGGCGCGCGCCGAAGGGGAGTCGCTCCCCGAACTCATCCGCCGCGTCAAGCCCTCGGTCGTCTCCGTCATCACCTACAACGCGAAGGGCGAGGTCGCGCTGACGGGCAGCGGCTTCTTCGTCCGCCCGGGTCAGGTCTTAACGAACCTGCACGTCGTCGACGGCGCGCACCGCGCCGAGGTGCGCACCTTCGAGGGCAAGGGCAAGACCTACGCGGTGGCGGGGCTTTCGAGCGTCGACGAAGACGGCGACCTCGCGGTCTTGAGCGTCGAGATGCCGGCCGAGCGCGCGAGCGTCGTCGAGACGGCGGCGGCCGCGCCCGAGGAGGGCGAGCGCATCTTCGTCATCGGGAACCCGCTGCGGCTCGAAGGCTCCGTGGCCGACGGCATCGTCTCGGCCGTGCGCGAGGTGCCGTCCTTGGGCCGCATCGTGCAGATCACCGCCCCCATCTCGCACGGCAACTCGGGCAGCCCCGTCTTCAACATGAAGGGGCAGGTCATCGGCGTCGTCACCATCCGCGTGATGAACGGGCAGAACATCAACCTCGCGCTCGGCGCGCCGCGGTTCGGCGCGCTGCGCGCGTCCGGTCGTCTCGTCGGCTTCGACGAGCTGGCCGAGAAGACGAGGGACGGGCAGAGGCCCGACTCCATCGCCGACTGGTGGTACCGCAACGGGCTCAACTCGCTGTGGCTGGGCAACTACGACAGCGCGCTCGGCTACTTCGAGACGGCGGTCAACAAGAACCCGCAGCGCGCCGACGCGTGGATTCAGGTCGGCTTCTGCAAGGTCAAGCAGGGCAAGAACCAGGACGCCATCCGCGCCTTCGAGCAGGCGCTCAAGCTCAGGCCCAACTCCTACGAGGCGCTGAACAAGCTGGGCGACGCCTACTACTACGCCGGCAACTACTACAGGGCGCTCGACGCCTACAAGCGCGCCGTCTCGTCGCGCCCCGACCTCGCCGAAGGCCACTACAACCTCGGCTCCGTCCACCTCGAACTCGGCGACCGCGCCGAGGCGCTCGCCCGGGCCGGCCTCCTCAAGTCGCTCGACGCCGCGCTCTACCAGAAGCTGCTGCGCGAAATCGGCCGCTGAGGAAGTAGAGAGTAGACGGTAGTCAGTAGTTCAAAAGGCGGTGCGACGGCTCCTTTGCCGAATCGCACCGCCTTTCTCTTTCTACCGACTACTGACTACTGTCTACCGTCTACTTCCCTTCACTCTCCCGCGGGCGGGGCGAAGATGACCTTGTCGATCTGGCGCGGGTCGCCGAGGACGACGAACTGTAGGTTGCGCATGTAGGTGTTGGCGGCGCGCTTGACGTCGGCCGGGGTGACGGCGCGCAGGCGCTCGATGAAGACGGCTGAGTTGCGCCAGCCGCCGCCGATCAGCTCGTACTGCGCCAGCTCGCCGGCCTGCGCGGCGTTCGTCTCCTGCCCCATGTAGTAGCGCGTCAGGAAGTGCTGCGCGGTGCCCTTGATCTCGTCGGGCCTGATCTCCTCGGTCTGGAGCCGCGCTATCTCGCGCAGCATCAACTGCACGGACTGGTTGGCGTCGACCGAGGTGACGGAGATGCCGCCGAGGTTCGCGCCCTGGCTGTAGAGGAACGCGTCGGGCGCGTAAGAGAGGTTGTGGCGCACGCGCACGACCGAGAAGACGCGCCCCTGGAGGACGGACGAGGCGACGCGCATCGCGTAGAAGTCGGGCGAGTTGGGCGGCGGCGCGGCGAAGACGCCCTGGACGTAGTTGGTCGGGAGTTGGCGCTCGGTGACGGCCACGGTCGGCGTGCGGAACGTGAGCTGCGGCACGGGCTCCGGCCGGTAGTCGCCGCGCGGGAGCCTGCCGAAACTGGCCTCGACCTTCTGCCGAATCTGCGCCGGGTCGATGTCGCCGACGACGACGAGCAGCAGCCGCGAGGTCTGCATCATCTCCGCGTGGTAGCGCCTGACGTCTTCGAGCGTGACGCGGCCGACCGAGGCGGCCGTGCCGCGCGGGTCGTTCAGGTAGGGGTGCCCCGCGTAGGCGATCCTCGACTGGAGCAACTGGAGGAAGGAGTCGGGCGTGTCCTCGTCGTCGCTGCGCGCGACGACCGTGCGGTTCTTGACGCGCCCGAAGTCCTCGGCCGTGAAGCTCGGGCGGAGCGCCGCGTCGGTGAAAATCTCCCACGAGCGGTCGAAGTGGCGGCGCGTGCTGCCGAGCGAGAGCACCGAGTAGTCGTAGTTGATGCCGTAGGAGAGGCTGGTGCCCGTGCGCGAAAGCTCGCGGCGCATCTGGGCGAGCGGGAACTTCTGGCTGGCCTCGGTCGCGACGTCGAGCATGAGCGACTCGACGCCCGCGTTCTCCGCCGTCACGTTGCGCGCGCCGCCGCGCAGGAAGAGCCCGGCCACGACCGACTGGCTGCCCTCGCGCCGCTTGACGAGCACCTTCAGCCCGTTGACCTCGAACTCGCTGACGAGCCGCAGCGAGTCCGCGGCCTCGCGCGAGGCGGCGGCCGCGACGCGCGCCGCGTCGGGGGCCGCCTGCTGCTGCGGCGGCGGCGCAGCGCCCGCCGTCTGCGCGCACGCCCACGCCGGCACAAGAATCAAAGCCAGGAGCCACGCGGCGAACGCGCCGCCCGATTTAAAAGTCGTCCTCATTCTCAAATTCCCCGCCTCAAGTCACTTGAAAAACGCGCCCGCCGTTCGCGAAGGCGCGCCCGCCGCCCGCGGCGCTAAAGTCCTTCAGACCGACGCGGCGCGCTCACTTCCCGGCCGCGGCCGCCTTCGCCTGCGGCTCCGCCGCGCCGCCCACGAGGTCGGCCTCGGTCAGCCCCGACGCGCGCAGGGACTCCTCCGACAGCATCGCCAGCCCGACGTGCGGCTTGCCCTGGACGTAGGTCGTGATGTAGCGGCCGATGTCGGCGCGCGAGGTGGCGCGCAGGCGCTTCAGGTAGCCGCGGAAGTATTCCAGCCCCGTGGAGGCCCACCAGAAGCTGACCGAGTGCGAGTACTCGGAGAGCTTCTCGCGCGAGTAGAGGTCGTCGGCTTCGAGCAGCGCCTTGGCGCTCTCCAGCTCCTCGTCGGTGAAGTAGTCGGGGTCGTTGAAGTGCGCGACCTCGGCGTAGGCGGCGCGCACGGCGGCGCGCGCCTTGTCGGGCGTGGTCTGGATGACGAGCGAGATAGGCCCGACGTTGCGCTGCGTGTAGTAGCCGAAGCCGACGCCGGTGGCGAGCCCCGTGTCGACGAGGGCGCGCTGGAAGCGCGAGTTGGGCTGGCGCAGGATGAAGGAGAAGACGTCGGCCGCGTAGGTCGCCGCGTCGTCCTTGCCGACCGACGGGCCGTGCCAGCCTATCTGCACGACGACGTTGGTGACGGGCTTGTTGACGAAGGCCCCCTCGCTCTTCGGGAGCGGCGGGTGCTCGACGAGCGGGAACTCCTCGAACGGGTCGCGCTCGCGCCGCTTCCACTCGGCGAACAGCTCCTCGACGACGCGGAACGCCTCGGGCGGGGTGACGTCGCCGGTGAGGATGATGGCCGAGTTGTTCGGCACGTAGTAGCGCGCCTGGATGAGCCGCATCATGTCGGTCGTCGCCGCGCGCACGGTCTGGCGGCTGCCGCCGGGGCTCTTGCGGCTCGGGTACTTGTAGAAGAGCCGCCGGTTCATCTCGGCGAGGAACTCGCCGTAGGGGTTCGACTCGTGGCGGTCCAACTCGCCGACGACCACCTCGCGCTCCTGCGCGAACTGCCGTTCGGAGGCGTCGCGCAGCCTCGCGTAGAAGCCGGGGTCGGAGGCGCGGATGCCCACCGACCAGCGGTCGTCGAAGCTCGGGTAGAGCAGAGCGTCGCGCATGAAGCGCATGGCGACGGGGAAGTTCGGCGTCGTCGTCGTGACGTAGTAGTTGACGACCTCCTCGTGCGTCTCGGCGTTGGTGACGATGCCGAGCGAGTCCAGCTCCTGCATGTACGGCTCGCCGAGCAGGTGCGCGCGGTTGGCCTTGAAGAACATGTGCTCGTAGAGGTGCGAGAGCCCGTTCAGCTCGGGCGACTCGGTGAACGAGCCGTTGCGCACGGCCAGCTCGACCGTGACGAGCGGCACCGAGTGGTCTTCGAGCACGATGACTTCGAGCCCGTTGGGCAGCACCTTGTTGACGAAGGGCGCGGCCTCGGCGAGCGGCGCGGCGGCGGCGGGCGCGGGCCTCTGCGGCGCGGGGCGCGCGGGCGCGGCCGACGCCCCGCGGCGCTGCGGCGCGGCCGACGCGGCCGGGCCCGCGAGCGACGCCGAGAGCAGCGCGGCGGCGAGCCCGAAGACGGATAGATTACGGCTGAACAGTTTTGACTTCATAAGACCTTCACGAATTGTCACGGGTTTCGCGCGGCTGGCACGCCGGCCCGAGGCTGGAAGCGGTCGCCCCTCACATCCCTAACGCACACCCGATTCTGGCTCGCAGTTTTGAGGCGATGATAGCACGCCGGGTTGCTCACGAAGAAAACGGGAGAGGCGAAGGGCGAGTGGCGAAAGTTCGGCGCGGAGCGCCGCCCTCACTTTCGCCTTTCGCCCTTCGCCCTTCGCCTTCAAAGAATGCGGCCGCCGCGCTCGGAGGCGAGGGGGAAGTTGGGGAGGACGCGGAAGGAGGTGAGGCAGACGGCGACGCGGTCGCCGAGGCGCACGGGGTCGGCCCCGGCCTCGGGCTTGGGGCGCGTGACGAAGATGGGGACGCCGAGTCGCCGCTCGGGCGTGTTGATGGTGACGTCGTAGAGCGGCGGCTCGCCCTCGGCGGGCTGGCGCGCGACGAGGTCCAGGCGCACCGTCAGGCGCTCGTAGGCCCCGACGAAGTGCCGCTCCTCGACGACGCCGTTCGTCAGACGCCGGCAGCCCGCGGGTAGCTCGCCCGTCAGGCTCAGCCGCACGTCCTCGGGGCGGAAGACGAGCTTGACCGGCTGCCCCGAGTGGAAGCGCGCCGCCTCCTCGCCCGCGTCGATGAGCGCCGTCCCCAGCTCGACGCGGTCGCCCTCGGCGACGACGCCGAGCAGGAGGTTGGCCGCGCCGAGGAACGTCGCCACGTACTCGGTCTCGGGGCGGTTGTAGACCTCCTCGGGCGTGCCCACCTGTTCGAGGTGTCCGGCGTGCAGGACGGCGATGCGGTCGCCCAGCTCCAGCGCCTCCTCCTGGTCGTGCGTGATGAAGACGGCGGGCACGTTGACCTTCCCGAGCAGCCCGCGTATCTCGCGGCGCAGCCGGACGCGCGTCTGCGCGTCGAGCGCGCCGAAGGGCTCGTCGAAGAGCAGGACCTGCGGCTCGTAGGCGAGCGTGCGCGCGATGGCGACGCGCTGCTGCTGCCCGCCCGAGAGCTGCGAGGGGAGCTTCGCGCGGTGCTCCGTGAGGTTGACGAGTTCGAGCAGGCTCGCGGCCCTCTCTTTGACCTCGCGCTTTTTGCGCCCGCGGATGCGCAGCCCGTAGCCGACGTTCTCCTCGACCGTCATGCGCGGGAAGAGCGCGTAGGACTGGAAGATGACGCCGACGCCGCGCTCGCGCGCCGGCAGCTCCGTGACGTCGCGGCCGTGGAGGTGGACGCTCCCCGCGTCGGGCCGCTCCAGCCCCGCGATGATGCGCAGCAGCGTGGTCTTCCCCGACCCGGAAGCGCCGAGCAGCACCAGCGCCTCGCCCTCGGCGACGTCGAAACTCACCCCTTCGAGCACGCGCGTACCCTTGAAGCTCTTGCTCACCCCGCGGACGCTCGCGGCGGCGACCGCCGCCGCCGGCTCCGGCTCCGCGCGGCGCGCCTCGCCCGCGTCAACGTCAATCTTTTCGGGGAGCATCCGGTGTCACCTCACCTGGCTTCGAGCCAGTCGCGCGCGAAGAAGAGCACGCTGAAGATGGCGAAGGAGAAGAGCGCGAGGACGATGGCGACGGCGTTGGCCGCCTCGACCTGCCCCTCGTTGAACTTGGCGAAGATGTAGAGCGGCGCGGTCTGCGTGCTCCCGGCGAGGTTGCCCGAGACCAGGATGGTCGACCCGAACTCGCCGATGGCGCGCGCGAACGTCAGCAGCGAGCCGGTCACGATGGCCCCGCGCAGGGAGGGGAGCGTCACGTGCCGGAAGGTCTGCCAGCGCGTCGCTCCGATGGTGGCCGACGCCTCTTCGAGCGAGCGGTCCATCGTCTCGAAGACCGACATCAGCACGCCGAAGGCGAGCGGGAAGGTGACGAAGATGTTGGCGAGGATGATGGCGTAGGGCGTGAACATGATCTGGTGGTCTTCGGAGATGAACCTCCCGACCATGCCGTACTTGCCCCACAGCAGCAGCAGCGCGAAGCCCGCCACGGCCGTCGGTATCGCCGTCGGGAGCGAGATGGTGACGATGATGGCGGTGCGCCCGAAGAACGTGTAGCGCGAGAGCACGTAGGCGGCGAGGAGGCCGAAGACGACGTTGAAGGCCGTCGCCCAGAAGCTCGTCACCACCGACAGCTTGAGCGCGAAGACCGCGTCCGGCGCGGTCAGCGCCGCCCAGAAGCTGTCCGGCCCGCTGCCCGTCCCGAAGATGAAGATGGACGCCAGCGGCAGAAGCACAAGCGGCAGCATCAGCAGGATGACCATCCCGAGCCCGAACGGCTTCGCCATGTCCACCCCGCGGACGTGCCGCATCCCAGAGACCGCAGCGCTCATGTGCGCCCCCTCCCCCTAAAGTCCGAATGGCCGAAGAGTTTACACGCCCGCCGCGCGCGCGACTGTTGACCGCCGGTTGCGATTCTCCGACATTTCACGCGCGCCGCCCGCCTCACTTCCCCTTCACCTGCCTGCGCCAGACGCCGTCGATGACTTCGGGGTAGGCGCGCTGCCAGCCGCCGAAGAGGTCGCCGACGGTGAAGGGCAGCTCGACGCGCGCGAACTCCTTGTTGGCCTCGTTGAACTGGTCGTGCGTGACCGAGCGGAAGTGGTACTTGACGAACGCCTGCTGCGCCTCGTCGCTCCAGAGGTACTGGACGAAGGCGTCGAGGAGCGGGCGCTCCTCGGGCGTCACGTTCCGGTCGATGACGACCGCCGGGTGCTCGCTGAAGATGGTCGAGCGCGGGACGACGATCTCGAAGGGCGCGCCCGCCGCCTTCATCATCAGCCCCTCCAGCTCGTAGGTGATGAGCGCGTCGCCGTAGCCCGTCTCGAACTGCGTGCGCGCCTCGCGCGCCGAGCCCGGCGTCGAGATGACCCGGCCCCAGACCGACCTCAGCAGTTGGAGGGCGCGCGCCTGGTCTGCGCCGCCCGACTCGGCCTGCGACTTCTTCAGCTCCGAGCCGTAGATGGCGAGTATCGACCACTGCGCGCCGCCCGAGCCGTCCGGGTCGGGGTGGATGACGCGCACGCCGGGCCTGGCGAGGTCCGCGAAGTCGCGGATGCCCTTCGGGTTCCCCTTGCGGACGAGGATGACGAAGGGCGTCTTGTTGACGACGCCGCCGAAGGGCGTCGCCTTCCAGTTCGACGTGACGAAGCCCTTCTCCGCCAGCCGCTCGACGTCGCGCTCGATGGAGAAGATGCCGAGGTCCGCGCCGACGCCCTGCAAAATCTGGTTGGTGATTGTCTCGGAGCCGGCGTAGGAGGCGGTGAACCTGACGTCCTCGCCCTGCTCTCGCTTCCACTTCGCGGCGAAGCCCGGCAGCACGGCCTTGTCCATCACCTCCTTCATCACCGAGAAGGCGTAGAGCGTGACGGCGCGCTCGCCGCCCTTTCGCGCGCCCGTCGGCGACTTCGGCAGGCAGGCCCCGAGCAGCAGCAGCGCCAGCGCGAGCAGCGCGCAGCACGCGCGCGCGGCTTGAGGGTACAGTCTTCCCCGCAGGGCGTCTCTCATCTTCAAAACTCCCGCACCGGTTTTCCGAGTCTCGGACGTTCCGTCTTTAAAATTTGCGCATCTATAGCACACTTCGCCCCGCCTGCGGAAGCCGCGCGGCCGCGGGCGGCGGGGCGCTGGCCGCGGGCGGGGCTTCTGTGAGATGCTAACGGGCGCGGCCGAACGAGTGGGCCGCGAGGTTTTCGGCACCACCCAATTTTTTGGAGACAGAGCAATGACGAGAAAGTTATTCATCCCGGCCGCGCTGGCGCTCGCCGCCTCCGCCGCGCTGCTGGGCGCGTGCAAGGCGGCGGACACGGCCGGCGACACGAGCGCCGCCACGGCCGCCTCGAAGAGGGCCCCGAGCCCCGCGGCGAACGCGCCGACGGGGACGACCGAAGTCCACGCCGACGGCGCGCGCCGCGTCGGCCCCGCCGAGTTGCAGAAGATGGTCGAGGGCGGCCGCGTCGCCATCTACGACACGCGCACGAAGGCGAGCTACGACCAGGAGCACATCAAGGGCGCGCTCTCGATGCCCTCGGAAGAGGTCGAGAGCCGCGCGGGCGAGTTCCCGCGCGACAGGACGCTCGTCTTCTACTGCACTTGACCGAACGAACACACCAGCGCCGGTGCGGCGCTCACACTCAAGCCCAAAGGCATCGAAGACACGGCCGCCCTCCTCGGCGGCATGGCCGCCTGGAAGAACGCCGGGCTCCCCACCGAAGGGAGCGAGGTGAAAAAGTAGTAGACGGCAGGCGGTAGTCGGTAGTCGGTAGAAAACCTCGGCGGGCGTTGCGGGTAAAAACCCGACGCCCGCCGAGGTCGTTTTCCTACTGTCTACTGACTACCGTCTGCCGTCTACTCTTTCCTGTTGCCTTGCCTCGCGCTGCTGTGTAAAACTCCGCCGACGCGGCGCGCAGGTGTTTAAGCCGCGCCCCCCTCCGAAGGGTCAAAAGCTCTTACAGCCCGAACGCGAGCGAACGTGAAACGATGAGCTTCTCGAACCTCTTCCGCCGGAAACCCGTCGAGCTGATTCAGAAGGACGCGGAGCTGGGCTACGGCGACCACGGCGAGCTGGAGCGCGACCACCCGCACCTGCGCAAGACGCTCGGCGTCGTCGACCTCACGGCGCTCGGCATCGCGGCCATCGTCGGCGCGGGCATCTTCTCGACCATCGGCAGCGCGGCCTTCAGCGGCGGCCCGGCCGTCGCCTTCCTCTTCGTCTTCACGGCGGTCGCGTGCGCCTTCTCCGCGCTCTGCTACGCCGAGTTCGCCTCGCGCATCCCCGTCGCGGGCTCGGCCTACACCTACGCCTACGCCTCTTTCGGCGAGCTGATGGCCTGGATCATCGGCTGGGACCTGCTCATCGAGTACGCCATCGGCAACATCGCCGTCGCCATCTCCTGGAGCGACTACTTCACGGGGCTGCTCGCCGGCTACGGGCTCCACATCCCCGAGCACTTCGCGATGGACTACCGCTCGGCCTCGAAGGGCTTCGCGGCGCTCACAGACCTGACGGCCTCGGGCAAGGCGGCCGAGGTCACCGACTCGATGCGCGCGGCGGCGGCGGCGTGGCAGGGCGCGCCCAACCTCGGGGGCCTGCGCATCATCTGCGACCTCCCGGCGCTGCTCATCACCTTCCTCATCACGGCGCTCGTCTACGTCG
>DASVSK010000490.1:0-6882 GCA_036388135.1 Pyrinomonadaceae bacterium
GGTAGACCTTCTCGTCGCGCCCAGCGGCGACGTCCTCCGTCACGCGCTCGACCGTCGCCTGCGCCGCGGCGGGGACGCCGCGCCGCTCGTCCACGGCGCAGGACGTGAAGGCAAAAGTAAAAAGGCAAAAGGCAAAAGTGAAGAGGGGCCGCGAAGTCCGGTAAAAGTTCCGCGCGCGTGGCGCGTCCACACTTTTGGCTTTTGCCTTTTTACTTTTGCCTTCTCTTGTCACAGCTCGATCCAGGGCGTGGGTTCCTTGTAGTGCGAGAGCGTGATGCGCGTGGCCGGCTGGAAGAGGCCGCCGCGCTCGCGCAGCGCCGACTCGGCGGTGAACTTGGCGAGGTCGGGGTTGTTGGCGCGCTGCGAGAGGTGCGCCAGCACGACGTGGTCGGCGCAGCCGTCGAAGCCGTCGCGCAGCCACGTCGCCACGTCCTCGTTCGAGAGGTGGCCGGTGCGCGAAAGTATCCGCTGCTTCAGCTCCCACGGGTAGACCTCGCACGCCTTGAGCATGTCGCGGCTGTGGTTGGACTCGATGACGATGGCCGCGCAGCCCTTGAGGTGCTCGGAGACGAGCGTGGTCACGCAGCCGAAGTCCATCAGCGTCGCCGCGCGCACGCCGTCGTGCGTGGCGACGAAGCCGAAGTTGTCGGCGGCGTCGTGCGGGACGGTGAAGGGGTGGAAGTCGATCTCGCCGATGCGGAAGTCCTGGCTCGAAGATATCTCGACCGTGCGGTCGCGCAGCGCCTCGGCCCTCCGCTTCGGCTCGTCGTCGTTGCGCGCCTTCTCGCGGATGTAGGCGTCGCGCGTCGCGCCCGAGATGTAGACGGGGCAGCCCAGCGACTTCAGGAGCACGCGCAGGCCGCCCGCGTGGTCCGAGTGCTCGTGCGTGATGACGACGCCGTCGAGGCCCGCGGCGTCGACGCCGACGAGCGCGAGGCGGCGCGCCGTCTCCTTCGCGCTGAGCCCCGCGTCCACCAGCACGCGCGTCCGCCCCGCGCAGATGAGCACGGCGTTGCCCGTCGAGCCGCTCCCTAAAACCGTCAGTCGCATCCGTCTTGAATCGTAGAGGCTTTAACCCAAAAGTGCAAAAGTCATTGGGGCCGGCACCGCCCGGAGCCCGGCCGGGCGGCTCACCTGTCGGGCACGAGCTTGGAGAGCTTGTGGCCGCCGGCGGCGTAGAGGTTGTTCTGCGCGTCGAAGGCGAGCGCCTCGACCGCGTGCGGGGCTTTCAGCGTGCGGACGTAGCGCCCGTCCGACTCGTAGACGTGAATCTTGTTGAAGGGCTCGCAGACGTAGACGCGCCCCCGCAGGTCGGCCGCAATCGCCGAAGGGACGCCGAACTGGCCGGGCCCGCTCCCGCCGCTGCCGAAGCGGGCCAGGTACCTGCCCTCGGTCGAGAACTTGAAGACGGCGAGGTCTTCGTCGTCGTACCAGTGCTCGCCCGCGACGCCGCCGAGCGCGTAGAGCGCGTAAGTCTCGCCGCCGACGCCCGCCGCGACGCGCAGCGCCTCGACCTCAAGTTTCTTGTCGAGCAGGGAACTCACGAAGCGGTGCGTGCGGCGCGCGGCGCGGCCGTCGCCGCCGATGAGCACCAGCTCGTCGTCCTCGCCCTTCTGCGAGACGACGAGCAGGCCGCCGCCGCCGGGGACGAGAGCCGCGTCGTGGATGTGGTCGGAGCCGTGCGCCGCGCCGAGCACCTCGCCCGTCTCGCCCGCGAGCTTGAGAATGACGCCGGCCAGCACCGCGTAGATTTCGTTGCGCTCGTTGACGATGACCTTGGCGGGGCCGCCGCGCAGACGCGAGTACCACTTCGTCTGCGTGGGGATGCTCCAGGTGTTGAGGAACTGACCCGAAGGGTCGAAGCGCTGGACGCGCCGCGTCTCGTCGGAGACGTAGACCCGCCCCTCCGAGTCCACGGTCACGCCCATCGAGTCTTTGAAGAGTCCGGGCCCCGTGCCCTCGCCGCCGACGGTGTAGGCGACCGCGTAGCCTTCGGGGTTGGGCGTGGGGGTCGGCGTCGCGACGAGCCGCCGCGTGTTGACCGTGTTCGTGCCGGCGCGCAGGTTCGTGTTCGTGGAGCGGTTCGTGGCGATGAGCAGGCCGACGCCGCCCGCGACGACGAGGAGCGCGGCGGCGGCCAGCGCGACCTTCCTGCCCGACTCGCCGACGCGCCCGGCCGGCGGCTCTTCGCGCGCGGGGGTGGTCGTCTGCGGCGGGCGCAGCTCGGCGGGCACGACCACCACCGAGTTGCAGTAGTGACACTTGACCCAGGGGGCGTCTATCCGCTCGAATTCGAGCGCCGCGCCGCACTGTGGGCAGTTGAAGGCTTTCAACGTCGAACCCCCGCACGCGGCTTACGCCGCCCGGCCCCGGCGGCGCGCCGGATTTCGGCGCGGCCTTCATCTTCGGTTAAGAGCATGGGGTTTGAAGCGGGAAGTGGGGGGCGAAGGATGAAGGCCACGCTGTGTCGACTCCGGACTCCGGACTCTTCTTCAGACTTCGAGCCGCGCGCGGTCGACCTTGAAGCCGTTGAGGTCGCCGAGCGCGCCGAGGGCGAGCGCCTCGGTCTTGAAGTTCTCCGCGGCGACGCGGAGCATGTCTTCGGGCGTGACGGCCTCGATGCGCGCGATGACCTGCTCGGGCGTGATGCGGCGGCCGTGGACGATCTCCTGGCGCGCGAGCGTCCCGGCGCGCGCGCTCGTCGATTCGAGCCCGAGCAGGATGGACGAGACGGCCTGGTCCTTGACGAGCCGCAGCTCTTCCTCGCCCACCGTCTCGCGCAGAGTGCGCCGCATCTCCGCGAGCGAGATGTCCAACACCTCGTCGAGCTGCTCGGGCGAGGTGCCGGCGTAGATTTGGAACATGCCCGCGTCGGTGTAGTGGCTGCCGACCGCGCCGACCGAGTAGGCCAGTCCCCGCTCCTCGCGCACGCGCTGCCAGAGGCGCGAGCTGGTGCCGCCGCCGACGACCGAACTCAACAGGCTCGCGGCGTAGCGGTCCTCGTGGCGCGCCGACGGGAAGGGCGCGGCGACGATGAGGTGCGCCTGCTCCAGCTCCTTCTTGCGCTGGACGAGAATCGGGGCGGCCGGCGTCGGCGCGTCGCCGTCCGACTCTTCGCCGACGCCCGCGTCCTTGCCGTCGCCATCCTCGAAGGCGCGCGCGGCCATCTCGACCAACTGCTCGTGCCGGACGTTGCCCGCGGCGGCGACGACGAGGTTGCGCGGCGCGTAGGCGCGCGCGTGGAACTCGGCGGTGCGCTCGCGGCCGAAGGTCGAGACCGTCTCGGCCGTGCCCTCGATGGGTCGCCCGAGCGGGTGGCCGGGGAAGTAGGCGGCGTTGAAAATTTCGGCGAGGAACTCGTCGGGCGTGTCCTCGACCATCTTCATCTCTTCGATGATGACGCGCTGCTCGCGGCGCAGCTCCTCCTCGTCGAAGCGGGGGCGGGCGAGCATGTCGGCGAGGAGGTCGAAGGCCTGCGCGAGCGCCGTGTCGACGACCTTCATCGCGAACCCGGTCATCTCGTGCGTCGTGTAGGCGTCGAAATGGCCGCCGAGGCGGTCGCTCTCGACCGCGATGTCGAGCGCCGTGCGGCGGCGCGTCCCCTTGAAGACGGCGTGCTCGATGAAGTGGCAGACGCCGTTCCACTCGGCGGGCTCGTGGCGCGACCCGCGCCTGACCCAGATGCCGACCGTGGCCGAGCGCAGACCAGGCATCGGCTCCGTGAGGACGGTCAGCCCGTTGGGAAGTCTGGTCAACTGGACTTGTTCGGTCATTACTTCGGAAAGCTTTGAAGGAGAACTCTTGGCCGGGACACCCGCGTCTGAGCCTTGAAATGTTGAACGCGCAATCGTAGCACGCGCGCCGGGGGCGGGCAAACCAACCACCCTCGGGGGCGCATCTCAGCCCTCGTAGGACTAGATTTTACAGCCCGACCTGCTTGACACCCCCCGCGAAGTTAGCGGAAAATGCTGGCTCCGCCTGAAGCGGGTTGGACACGAGCATAAGGGTTACGCCTGAAAAAGTGTCACTCGTCGTGACGCCGGGAGCGGAGCCGCACGCCCAGACAGCTTCGACCCTCGCCCGGACGCCGCCCTGGACACAGTAAAAGTTAAGGGTTCGCTCCGGTGGCCGCGTCTCGCGTCGGAGGTTCGGCGACGGCCGGGAGAAGCCCGGAGGTTTTGCTGCGATGAGAAAATTCAACTGGCGCATCTTCCCGGCTTTGTTCGCGGCGCTCGCGCTCGCGGCGGGCTACGCCGAGGGTGCCACGGCGTCGGGCGGGGCGCGCCGCGCCGGCAGTCTGGGCACGATCAGCGGCGCCGTCCTCGACGCGAAGGGCAACCCCGTCTCGGGCGCGCTCGTGAAGATTCTGCGCGACGGCTTTAACGAGGTCGTCAAGGAGACGAAGAGCGCCGCCGACGGCACCTTCGCCGCGCGCGTCACGCCCGGCCGCTACCTGATCCGCGCGCTGGCCGACGGCTTCACGCCCGCCACCTTCTCCTCCGTCCAGGTCTCGCCCTCGACCGAACTCGTCTACCGCTTCAACCTCCAGCCCGCCGGCGAGGGCAACACCACGCCCGAGCGGCGCGCCGACCGCCACGACCCCAAGTTCCGCATCCGCGCCGCGCACGCCCGCCGCTCCATCTTCAACGCGGGCGACGCCGAGGACGAGACCGTCCGGCAGGTGCTCGAAGAGCTTGAGGCCGCCGAGCGTGCGGACGACCCCCTGGCCGACGGCGAGCTGGCCGCGGCGGACGCGCCCGGGGAAGAGGAGCGGACGAACCGGACGCGGACGCAAGGGTACGTCGAGACCTTCTTCGCCACGCCGGGCATCCCCGGCGGGGGCGCTTACGCGGGCGTCAACTTCGCCGTCTCCACGCCGGTCAACCGGCAGGTTCAACTGATATTCGCGGGCCAGGCCGGCGAGTTCAAGCGCCTCGAAGCGACCGCGCGCATCCGCGCCGGGGCGCGCCACCGCCTGAGCGCCACGCTCGGCGGCGCGCGCCTGCCGGTGGTCCCGGCCGGGCGTTCGGACGAGGACGCGGGCGAGAAACTGGGCTTCGGGCGCGCGCGCGGCGGCGAAAGGCTCCAACAGGTCTCGGTGCGCGCCATCGACGAGTGGGTCGTGCGCGACGGCGTCGTCGTCCTCGTCGGGCTCGACTACTCGCGCTTCATGGGCGCGGGCGGCGACTCGTCGCTGACGCCGCGGCTCGGCGTCGCCTTCGACGCCAACGCGCGCACGCGCCTGCGCGCCTCGTTCGCGCCGGGCGCGGACGCGGGCGCTCGCGCCGACGGCGTCGTGTTCGAGGACGGCCAGGTCGTCTTCAAGGAGAACCCGGGGCAGGCCGTCGCGGTCATCGACGGGCAGGCCGTCCTGGAGCGCAGCCACCGCCTTGAGTTCGGCGTCGAGCGCATCCTCGATGAGAACTCGACGGTCGAGGCGACGGCCTTCTTCGACACCATCAGCGGGCGCGGCGTCGGGCTTTTGAGCGCGCCGCTCGAAGGGCTTTCCGGCGAGGGCGGCGCGGCGCTCCTCGACATCGCCAACCAGCAGGGCGGGGCGCGCGGCCTGCGCGTCGTCTACACGCGGCGAGTCGGCAGCCGCCTGAGCGCCTCGGCCGGCTACGCCTTCGGCCGCGGGCAGCAGCTCTCGCCCGAGGGCGTGACGAGCCCCGAACAGCTCTTCCACAACTCCTTCTTCCAGACCGCCGCCGCGCAGCTCGACGCGAGCCTCGCCGACGGCGTGAACGTCCGCACCGTCCTGCGCTTCTCGCCGCGCGCCGCCGTCTTCGCCATCGACCCGTTCGCGGGACGGCTCGCCGTCTACGACCCCAGTCTGAGCATCCTCGTCACGAAGGAGCTGCCGAACTTCGGGCTGCCCGTGCGCGCGCAGGCCACCGTCGACGCGCGCAACCTCCTCGACGTGACGACGGGCGTCGACGACGGCGAGACGCAGCTCTCGCTCGGCGCGCTCAGACGCTCACTCCGCGGCGGGATTTCGGTCAGGTTCTAACACCCGGCGCGCGGCCCCGAAAGCCGCCCGCCGTCAGGCAAAGTCCCCGCGCCCGCGCAACACGCGTCGAAGGCGCGGGGCTTTTGTGTATCAACGGTTTATCCGAATTTTCGGAGGCGATACGAAAATCTGAATCGGGGCGGCGTGTGCGATTTCGGCGCGCGCGGCGGGTGGGCGCGGTTAAGGGCGCGCAGTCACAGGGATTCGGGCGGCGCGTGTGGGCGGGGCGGCGGCGGGGATTTACGGCCGCCGCCCGGGCCGAAGCTGGAATACAGCTTGCTTCAAAACTTTTGATTTAACGGGGCCCGAAGCCCGCACGGGCCTTGGAGACCCGGCCGGGCGCGTTCCTCAAGTTCCAAAGAAAAGTGCCGCGTGTGAGACGATGAAGGATTCCGTGCTGACGACGAAGGGCTGGGCGCTGCTGATCGTGGCGGCGGTGCTCGTCGCGGCCGGCACCATCAACTTCGCGCAGCGCCTCACGCACACGGCCCCGCCGACCGACGGCATCGACTGGGTGAAGACGCCGCAGGGGCTCGTCGCCGACTCCATCAAGGCCGACTCGCCCGCCGGGCGCAAAGGGGTCTTCGGGGTGATGCCGGGCGATCGCCTCCTCGGCGTCGTCGTCGGCGACAGCGAGCGGCGCGAGCAGGTCACGACCACCTACGACGTCCAGGACTACTTAGAGCTGGCGGGCGTCGGCGGCCGCATCGGCTACCTCGTCGAGCGCCCCGCGAACCCCGAGGACACGCGCTTCTACTGGGTCTACCTCGACGGCCTGACGCCGCAGCGGACGCTGACGGCGCGCGACCTCTACGTCAACCTGATCGGCGTCGTCTACCTGCTCGTCGGCCTCTTCGTCTTCTTCAAGCAGG
>DASVSK010000491.1:0-5822 GCA_036388135.1 Pyrinomonadaceae bacterium
CCGCCGTTCAATCTACTGACTACTGACTACTGTCTACTGTCTACTGTCCTACCGGTAGGCGTCGAGGGAGACGACGGGCGCGCCGTGCGCGAGCGCGTGGCGGCGGGCGAGCCTGTTTTGCCGCATGTTGCGCGTCGCCGCGCCGAGGATGTCGTCGGCCGTCTCGCCATCCGAGGGGTAAGAGCCCGTCCCGAAGCTGACCGTGACCTGCACGTTGCGGCCGGTCTTGACGTTGAAGCTCTCCGACTCGACGGCCGCGCGGATGCGCTCGGCGACGTTCGCCGCCACCTGTCCGGACGCGCCGGGCATCACGGCCAGGAACTCGTCGCCCGCGAAGCGCGAGAGCATGTCCATCTGCCGGAGCTGTCCCTTGACGGTCGCCGCGACGGATGCCAGCAGGCGGTCGCCGACGCCGTGGCCGAACTGGTCGTTGACGGACTTGAAGTCGTCCACGTCGATGCTCAGCACCGAGACGATCTCGCCCTCGTAGCGGCGGCACTCGGCCAGGCGGTGTTCGAGCAGGAGGCGGAGCGCGCGCGCGTTCGGCAGCCCCGTCAGTTGATCCGTCAGCGCGCTCTCGCGCGTCCGCTCGTGCGCGAGCGCGTTGTTGAGCGCGCCCGACGTGTGGAGGCAGACGGTTTCGAGCAGGAGCAGGTGCTCCTCCGCGTAGGCGGCCGCGGTCTTAGAGTGGAGCGTGATCGCGCCGAACGCGCCGTCCTCGCGCACCAGCGGGCAGGAGATGACGTCCGCCACCTGCGAAGTTATCTCCGCGGGCGCGCCCGCCAGCTCAAGCTCGGGCGGCGTGTCGCGCATCGCGCGCGAGTTCGCGATGACCCAGCCCGTGATGCCCTCGCCCACGGACACGCCCCGCGCCCCGAAGAACTCGGCCCACTCGCCGGCCGCGAAGACGGGCTCGGCCCTTCCCGTCTTTTCGTCGACGGCGTAGATGGCGCAGGCGTCGAAGGGGACGATGCCGCGGAGCCGCGCCGCGACGAGCGCCGCCGTGTCCTGTAGGTTGAGCGAAGCGCCGATGACCTGCGCCAGCTCGTGCAGCGCGGCGACCTCGCGTTGCGCGCGCGCGATGGAGCGGAAGCCCTCCGCGCCGTCGCCCGCGGCGGTCGCGGCGGTCGCGGCGGACGCGTCGCCGTCGGCCGACGCCAAAGCCTGCTGCCCCCGAACCTGTTCGCACAGGTCTTCCCGGGAGAGGAGCGCGTCGAAGTCGTCGACGTGTTTGACGAACATCTCGACCACCACGGGGTCGAAGGACTTGCCCGCCATCCGCTTGAGCAGCGCGAGCGACTCGTCGCGCGTCATCCCGGCGCGGTAGGGGCGGTCGCAGCGCGTCGAGTCGTAGAAGTCGACCGCCGAGATGATGCGCGCGACGAGCGGGATGCCGTCGCCCTTCAGCCCGCGCGGGTAGCCCGTGCCGTCCCAGCGCTCGTGATGACACCTCACCACGTCCTCGACCGGGTAGGGGAAGCCGACCCGCCGGACGATGTCGCCGCCGACCGACGTGTGAACCTTCATCTTCTCGAACTCGGCCGCCGTCAGACGCCCGGGCTTGTTGAGGATGTATTCGGGAACGGCGAGGTTCCCCACGTCGTGCAGCAGCGCCCCGGCCCTCAGCGCCTCAAGCTCGCCCGCGCCCACGTTGAGCAGCCTGCCGAGTTCGAGCGCGTAGACCTGCGTGCGCCTGACGTGGCCGTGCGTCGTCTGGTCTTTGGCGTCGATGGCGATGGCGAGCGACTCGACCGCACGCAGGTGCAGGTCGGCCGCCGACCGCGCGCCCTCAAGCCGCAGCGCCTCCGCGCGTCGAACCCCGTCCAGAATCCGCCCGTGCCGGAGGGGCATGTAGACGAGCAGCAGCAGCGCGAGCCCGCCGGTGACGAGGAGCGAAATTTCCGCCGCGTGATGGACGCCCGGTTGACGAAACAGCAGGCCGAGGAGGGAGGCGAACAACCCGACCGCGACGACGCCGGAAATGAGCGGGACGGTAACTTTCAATCTGTTATGCTGCATCTTGAAACCGGGGTATGGGCGCGGGAAAGGGAGTTGGCGCGAGACGTGCCGACGGTGGCGGCCAACATTGTTGGCACGTCTAAAAGTATCGTTTTCGGGAGGGGTAAGTCAAGGCAAATGTGACGCGGCCGCGCCGGGCTATCTTATTGAACGAGGATGATTTCCTGTGCTAAATTGCGCGCCTTCGCCGGGGCGTTAAATCGTGCGGTCGGGAGGGGTGACGTTTGAGCTGGATAGAGCAGTCGGGCCGGATCACCTGGCGCTTCGTCTCCGACCCGGCCGAGCTGCGCCAGGCGGCCGACGCGCTCCGCGGCGAGAAGATCGTCGGGCTCGACACGGAGACCTGCTGGGAGGCAAAGGGCAACAGCCAGCAGGTCGCGCTGGTGCAGGTCTCCCCGCCCGAGGGCGAAGTGCTCGTGGCGGACGTCCTCGCCGCGGGCGTCGAGCCGCTCAGGGAGCTTCTGGAGTCGCCCGAGACGAAGATGGTCGCGCACAACGCGCGCTTCGACGAGGGCGTGCTACGCGGCGCGGGCGTTTACGCCGCGGGGCTCATCGACACGCTGCGCATGTCGCGCATGGCGCTCACGCTTCAGTCGCACAGCCTCGCCGCGCTGACCGAACACCTGTTCGGGCTGCCGATAGACAAGACGCTCCAGAAGTCGAACTGGCGCAGGCGGCCGCTCACCCGCGCGCAGATTGAATACGCGGCGCTCGACGCCCGGATGGCTCTGCTCGTCTACGACGAGTTGAGCCGGATGCTGGCCGCGGAGGGGCGTCTGGAGCTGGCGCTGCGCGCGTCGGAACTCGCGCCCGCCGAGCCGGTCGAGCCGGGGAAGGAGCCGCGCAAGAAGAGGAAAGCGCCGGCCTTGCCGGAGATCGTCCTCACGCCCGAAGAGAAGCGACTCGTCAACGCGCTCAAGAAGTGGCGACTTGAACGCGCCAACACGCAGCGCGTGCCCGCCTACATGGTCTGCCCCGACCGCACGCTCCAACACCTCGCGCGCGAGCGCCCGGAGACGCTCGAAGCCCTCGCGGCCATCTACGGCCACGGCGAGTCGAAGATAAAGAACTTCGGCGAAGACCTGCTCCGCGCGCTGCGCGAGTCGTGTAGTTGATTCCAGAGCTTGTCACAGAGACGCGGAGGCACAGGGATTAAAATTAAGAATTTGAGATTTGAAATTTCAAATTCTTAAAATCTCCGCGCCTCCGCGTCTCTGCGTCTAAGCCCCGGCCGAAAATCGGAAGGTGCGATTCGGCCGTGGCGTCTCAGCCCTCCGCCGCGCGTCCCGCGCCGCCCGCGAGTTGTGCGGCCAGCTCTTCGGGGGTGTCGACGGGCCGGAGGCAGGTGTAGTTCTCGCAGACGTAAGCGGTGGCGCGGCCGCCGACGGCGGTGCGTTCGCGCAGCAGCGGGACGAGCCCGGCCGCCGCCGCGGCGTCGCCTTCGCCCGCGGCGAGCGCCACGACCTTGTTGGGCAGGTAGCGACCCCAGACCTCACGCTTCAGGGGCTCGGCCTGCGCGGCGTCGACGCCGGCGACGATGACGACCTCTTTGGGCGTCGAGAGGTAAAAGTCGAACGCGGCGAGCGCGTAGCCGAAGGCCGAAGGGTAGCGCTCGGCGGCGTCGCGGACGAGCCGCAGGAGGTTGACGGCCCTGCGCCTGTAGTCCTCGTTCCCCGTCAGCACCGAGAGCCTGAGCAGCGCCTCGGCGGCCACCGAGTTGCCCGAAGGCGTCGCGTTGTCGAAGTAGTCCTTGTTCCGCACGATCAGCTTCTCGCCGCTCTCGCCGTTGTAGAAGAGGCCGCCGCCCTCCTCGTCCCAGAACTCTTCCAGCATCCGGTCGGTCAGGCGCAGCGCCGCCTCAAGCCAGCGCAGCCGCCCCGTCGTCTCGTAGAGCGTGACGAGGCCCGAGACGACGAAGGCGTAGTCGTCGAGGAAGCCGGCGTGCCTGGCGCGCCCGTCCTTGTAGACGTGCAGGAGCAGGCCGTCCGAGACGAGGTTTTCGAGGATGAACTCCGCGTTGCGCTCGGCCGTCTCGCGGTAGTCTTCGCGCCCGAGCGCGGCCGCGGCCTCGGCGTAGGCTTCGAGCATCAGCCCGTTCCAGGCCGTGATGACCTTCTCGTCACGCCCCGGCTTGACGCGCCGCTCGCGCTCCGTGAAGAGGATGCCGCGCCCCCGCTCGACCGCCTCGGCCAGCCGCTCGTGCGTGACCCCCTGCTCGCGCGCGACCTCGTCGGCGGACTTGGGCACGTTGAGGATGTTGCCCTCCTCGAAGTTGCCGCCCTCGGTCACGTCGTAGTAGGTGCAGAAGAGCCGCGCGTCCACGGGCCCGAGCAGGCTCTCGACCTCTTCCTTGTCCCAGACGAAGAACTTGCCCTCGACGCCCTCGGAGTCCGCGTCCTGCGTCGAGTAGAACGCGCCGGACTCGTCGAGCATCTCGCGCGTGACGTAGCCGAGCGTCTCCTCGACCACCCGCCGGAAGAAGGCTTCGCCCGTCGCCTGGTGCGCGTGGAGGTAGAGCCGCGCGAGCAGCGCGTTGTCGTAGAGCATCTTCTCGAAGTGCGGGACGAGCCAGCGCTCGTCGGTCGAGTAGCGGTGGAAGCCGCCGCCGAGCTGGTCGTACATCCCGCCCCCGGCCATCTGCCGGCAACTGTGCGTCACCATCTCCAGCGGCTTCCGGTCGCCGGTTCGCCCGTGGGCGCGCAGTAAAAAGTCGAGGCTCATCGAGGAGGGGAACTTCGGCGCGCCGCCGAAGCCGCCGTGCCGCGGGTCGTAGGTGCGCGCGAGCCCGCGGTGGGCGTTGTCGAGCAGTCGGGCGTCGATGGACTCGGACGACTCCGGCGCGGCGCTCATCCGCCGGAGCTCGGAGAGAATCTCCCCCGCCGACTGTCTCACCTCGTCGGGTCGCGTGCGGTACGCCTCGGAGACGCCGGCGAGTATGCGCGGGAAGCCGGGCATCTGTTGGCGGTCTTCGGGGGGGAAGTAGGTGCCGCCGTAGAAGGGGACGAGGTCGGGCGTGAGGAAGACCGTCAGCGGCCAGCCGCCGTGGCGCGTCATCATCTGCACCGCGCTCATGTAAATCTGGTCGAGGTCGGGGCGCTCCTCGCGGTCGACCTTGATGTTGACGAACTGCTCGTTCATCTGCCGCGCGATCTCCTCGTCCTCGAACGACTCGCGCTCCATCACGTGGCACCAGTGGCAGGCCGAGTAGCCGATGCTGAGGAGTATCGGCTTGTCCTCGCGCTTCGAGCGCTCCAGAGCCTCCTCGCCCCACGGGTACCAGTCCACGGGGTTGTGCGCGTGCTGCAAAAGGTACGGGCTGGTCTCCCCGGCCAGGCGGTTCGTGTGCTTGTGCTCCGACATCGAACTCGTCGCCCCCTCGTTCTTAATTGTTCGGATTTCTCCTGCCGAAGATTATGTGCCGCCCGCGCCGAATCGGCAAAGGCGGGTGTGAGGTCGGCCATAAATTGCAAGGTGATTTAATGAGAGGTCAACAAGTTACGGACAGGATTCGACCAATTATTGAAAAGGCTGTCGGGCATAAGGCGCAATTATCACCTAGCTATCGGGCATTTATTGCGGAGAGTTTTTCTCAACGACGGCTAAACGAGCCACTTCAAAGGTTGTCTTGGTACGCATTTTGTCAATATCATAGGCGCGGGACGCTTAGGCGGCCACGCTCCTCCCCGGCGGCAGCAATAGGCCCTCTCAGGCGCGAGGAGATCAATCTACCGGAGAGGTCTCGCGCCTTGGTTAAGGGGAAATCGAAGCGCCGCAGTAGTTCGGGACGAGGGGCTGCCTTCGAG
>DASVSK010000492.1:0-2066 GCA_036388135.1 Pyrinomonadaceae bacterium
CGTAGGAAGGCCGCGCCTTCACCCTGCGCACGATCTCGGCGATGTCCTTCGTGCCGGACTCGAAGAGGGAGACGATCTGCTCCTTCTTCGTCTTCTGCTCGGCCGCCTCGGCCTCGCTGGTCGTCGCCGCGCGCCCCTCGCCGACCTCCGCCTCCTCGGCGTAGTCGAGCTCAAGCGTGAGCGGCTTCATCTCTTCAATCAACTCTTCGGTCGTCATCTCTCTTCACCCCCTTGCAGTGCGCGTCGAGCCCTGAGCCGCGTGCGGTTGTTTAGATGCCCGGGGCGGCGGGCGGTTCGCTTCACAACCCCCCCCCGCCCCCCGCCCCCTGCACGCCAAGCTCGCGCGGCGCACCTCGAAGGTCTGCTGGTTCTGCAACCCCTTGAGGTGGTCGATGAAGGTCGAGGCGGCGCGCTTGGAAAGCTCCTCGGTGCGGACGCGCATCACCTGCTGGCTCTCCTCGTCCGGGTCGACGCCGGCCTCGCGCGCCAGCGCGCGAATCATGCCGAGCTGCTTCGGCGTGACGAGGTCGGCCATCGACTTGGCGAGCGGGTCGCGCGGGAACTCGCCGGGCTGCGGGCCCGCGCCCTCGCGCTCGATCACCTCGGACTCGCGCTGGTACAGCTCGCGCGCGATGCCGAACTTGATGGCGGCGCGCTTCAGCGCGTCGTGCTCGGCCTTCTTGATGCCGGTCTCGTTGTCGGCGTTACCCGTGCCGACGCCCTCGCGCGTGACGCCGTCGACCGTGATGGCGGCCGTGACCGCGACCATGTCGCCGATCTGGACGATGCCGCGGACGGCGTGCGACCAGGTGGGCGCGAGGCGGTCGAGGATGTCGGCGACCGTGTGCCACTCGACGTACTCGACCATGTGCTGGTTGCCGTTGCGGTCGCGCCAGCCCTCGCGCTGCTTGATGAGCCGCGGCTCGACGGGCTGCTTGAGCGCGCTCAGCGTCTTGGCGAACGAGAGCGGCACGACCGGCGCGGTCGCCTGCTGCTCGTACTCCTCGGCGGTGATGAAGTCCTGCTCGTCCGAGCTCTTCTGAACGTGTGCGGTTGCTTTCTTCGTCATCTCTGGCTCCTCTGTCTCTTCGTGTTCCGCGAGCGAACGCTGAGGAGTCCCGGCGGCGATGATTTCGACCTCCGCCGCCGGGACGTCCGGCTGCTCGTTCTGCTCCCGTACGAAGCGCGGCGCTTTGCGCGGCGCTCTAAGTTGAGCCTCCGCGGCAGCCTCGCCGAGCTTCTCGGATGCGGGTTGCGTGTCTGCGTTGGGCGTCTCCGCCGCAACAACGTTCTCGGGAGTCGCGCCCTGCGCCTGCGGGGCGGAAACCTTCGGGGCCGCCTGCTGCTTGGCGGCGGCCTCGGTGTTCTTGTTCATGACCGCGTGCTTGACGGCGAGGATGTGCTCGCAGCGGTAGCGCGGGTCTTCGGCCGACTGCTCCTCGAACTCCAGGCAGGTGCAGCGCACGCGCCCGGCCTCGTCGCGCCAGACCTCGTAGGAGGCGCGGCGTCCGCGCAGCGTCGGCGTGGTGACGCGGAAGCGGTCGCCCTCGCGGTTCACCAGACCCATCGCGGCGATGCCCTGCGCGCGCTTGTCGCGCATCAAAGCTTTCTTGTCGAGTACGGCAGTCATGGCTCTAAATCCTCCGTCGGAACCTCTCGGAAACCTCTCAGGCGGCGCGCTCGGCGGGCATCTGCGTGACCCGCTCGGCGTGCTCCGTCGGCGAGACGTGCGCGGCGCGCTCCTGCAAGCGGCGCTCAAGCTCGACGACCCTGCGCTCCAACTCTTCGACCCGGCGGCCCTGCCGGTGCAGGGTCTTGAACAGGCCGTCGAACGTCTCCCAAACCGTGTCGCTCACCTTCTGTTTCACTCCTTCAATCTCAGCGCGCCCGCGTGTTTGCTGCAACGCCCTGTTTCATACGTGAAACAGTGTACCACCGTCCCCGGTCTGTTGCAAGCATAAAACAAGGTCTTGCGCAGGAAATTTTCTTGTGCTATGTTGGGGCTCGAAAGGGTGGCGCGGGGGTCCGTGTGGGCTTTCCCAGCGCCGCCGAAGGAGGCCGAAAAT
>DASVSK010000493.1:0-1762 GCA_036388135.1 Pyrinomonadaceae bacterium
GAGCATCTCCTCGCCGCGCTCGAAGCCGTACATGTGCGCCGCCGCGTCGTTGCACTCGGCGAGGTAGGCGAAGCGGTAGAAGCGGTCGACCTGCTCGTCCTCGGGGAGGTCTGTGGGGATGGGCTCGTCGAACTCGAAGCGCCAGATGCCCTCGCTGCTGTTGGCGATGAAGGCGCGGTAGCGCTCCTCGCTCTCCCGGAGCGCCCGCTCTATCTCCTCGGCGGTGTGGGGTCTGTTCTGCTCTTCCTGCATCGGCGGGTTTCACTCCGGACACCCTGGAGATTACCACCTCCGCCGGAGATGGCAAGCGAAGGCTTAACCGAGAAGCGCCGCCACCCGACGCTGGGTGGCGGCGCTTCTTTCGCCCGCGCTCTCGCGCCCGGGGCGGGCGGTCCCGCCCGCGCGTCTCACGCCTCGCCGAACAGGCGCTCGTACTCGCCCTTGACGCGGCCGTAGCACTCGCAGGCGAGCCGCTCCATCCCGGCGCGGTCGACGATGCGAATCTGGCCGCGCGTGTAGTCGATGAGCCCTTCCGCCCGGAGCTTGCCCGCCACCTCCGTGACGCCCGGACGCCGGACGCCGAGCATCGCGGCCAGGTACTCCTGCGTCAGGTTCACCTCGTCGGAGGCGATGCCGTCGCTCGACGTCAGCAGCCAGCGGCACATCCGCGCCTCGACCCGGTGCAGCGCGTTGCAGGCCGACGACTGTGAGCCGACGACGACGACCGTGTGGGCGTAGCGGTTCAGGACGCGGCGCACCTCCTCGCTGCGGTCGTAGGACTCCTTCAAAAACTCGGCGCGGAGGCGGACGGCGTCGCCCGGTATCTGGCAGAAGGTCGGCATCGTCGTCTGGCCGGCGTTGAGGAGGACGGGCAGTCCCGACATGCCCTCGCGGCCGATGGTGCCCGACTCGACGGTCGCGCCGTCCTCCATCGTCGTCACCATCGAGAGCAGGCAGTTCAGAGGGAAGTAGACGTCGCGTATCGACTCGTCGGGGACGATGGCGTGCAGGCCGTGCCGGAGCGAGACGACCTCGGCGCGGGGGCGCAGGGCTTCAAGCTCGGCGGCCGGCAGCAGCGACAGCAGCCTGTTCTCGACTAAGCGGTCGGTCGTGTTCGATGACATCGGGCTTCTCCTGGCCTTCGTCCGCGGACGCGCACGAGCGGCGGGTTTCCAATCGCGTCGCGGTCGTGTAGATTATTAGCACAACTATCCCCCGGCGTGAAATTGTCAAAAACCGTACGGACAAGGGGCTTACAACGATGGCGACGATTCTGCTGATTGAGGAGGACGACGACGCGCGGCCTATCCTCCGGGACAACCTCCGCCGCGAGGGCTACGACCTGCTGCTGGCCGTCGACGAGGCGTCGGCGCTCGAATGGCTCTCGGCCGGGCGCGCGAGCGCAGACCTGATTCTGGTCAACCTCGTGGGCAAGACGCCGGACGCGGCGCTGGCCGCCGGGCGACGCGTGAGGGAGAAGAACGGGCTCGACGGCGCGACGCCCCTCGTCGTCATCGCCGAGCAGTACGACGAGGAGATGGAGGGCTCGGACGTGAAGGCCGGCGAAGCCGAGTGGGTGACCTACATGGAGGACTCCGGGCAGCTCCACGCGCTCCTCTCCAGGCTCGTAAGGCCGGACAGTGGGGCCGGCCGCGACTCCGCGAGCTGACGCGGCAGGCTTCCCGCGGGACGAAGCCCGGGCGAAGTCAAGGACGGCTCGACACAAAGACAAGGACAGCCCGGGCACAGAGGCGTGGGGGGG
>DASVSK010000494.1:0-1621 GCA_036388135.1 Pyrinomonadaceae bacterium
CGAGCTGCTCGTGGAGCATCGCCTTCTCGACGATGATGGCGACCTGCGAGGCGAGCATCATGAGGAGCTGCCTGTCATCCTCGTTGTACGCGCCGAGGTCGTCGGACTCCAGGTCGAAGACGCCGATGACCGAGTCGTTCGAGATGATGGGGGCGACCACCTCGGAGCGCGTCTGGCGGCGCGCGTTGACGTAGCGCTGGTCGGCGCTGACGTCCGAGACGACGACGGCCTCGCCCGTCTGCGCGACCCAGCCGATGAGCCCCTCGCCCAGCTTGAGCCGCAGCTCCAACAGCTCCCCGATGTCGTAGCCGCGCACGGCCTCGGCGTGGAAGACCAGGGACGAAGTCCCGCCCTCGCTGAGGTGCGGGTCGCGGCGGATGATGTAGATGCCCGCCGCGTCGTAGGGCAGCAGCGAGTCGAGCGTGTCCATCACCTGCGCCAGCACCTCTTCGAGGTTGAGCGAGCGGCTGATCTTCTTCGTGATGTCGAGGAGCAGGCGCAGCTTCCCCTCCATGCTCAGCACCTTCGCCTGCGCGCCCACGTTCGCGGTCTCTTCGGCCATAAGCGGGAGATTATAAAGTAGACGGTAGCCAGTAGTCAGTAGTCGGTGGAAAAACATTCGCCGCGGGAATCGTCCGGGTGACGGGGCCGGCCGGCGCAGGGCGGAGCCTACTATCTACCGGCTACCGGCTGCTGTCTACTTTTTCCATTGCCGTCTCCGTCAGGAGGTCGAGTTCGAGGCCGGCCGCCGGGTGTTGCCGGAAGAAGTCGTTGACGTCCGAGGGCAGCTCGACGACGGCGAGGCGCAGGCCGCGCGCGGCGAAAAGCTCGCGGTAGCGCGCGGCGGCGCGGCGTCCGGCGGCGTCCGGGTCGAGCGCGGCGACGACGCGGAAGCGGCCGAGCGGCGCGAGCCACTCCTCCTTGAGCCCGCCCGCGCCGACGAGCCCGACCGCGGCGAAGCCGTTGGCGAGGAGCGTGAGCGTGTCCGTGAAGCCCTCGACGAGGTAGACGACCGAGCCGCTGGCGAGGGGCGTGAGCGAGTCGGCGTTGTAGAGCGCGGGGACGTGGCCGCGCATGTTGTGCCAGCGCGGCTCGACGCCCGCGGCGGTCGTGCGCGCCTGGAGGTAGCGCGGCCGGCCGCCGACGAAGAACGGGAAGAGCAGGCGGTGGTGGTAGAACGTCAGGTGCTCTTTGCGGTTGAAGAGTCCGGCGCGGCGGAGCGTCTCTACGGGGAAGCCTTCGAGCACCCGGCGCATCACGCGGCGGTAGGCGCGGCGCGGGAAGTACGTGACGCCGGCGCGGCGCGCGGTCGCCGGGTCGATGCCGCGCCGCGCGAGGTAGGCCGCGCCTTCGAGCTGGTCCTCGGCGCGGCAGATTTCGAGGAAGCGGGCGCAGACGCCCGCGGTCTGCTCCGCGTCGAGCGGCTTAAGGCCCTCCGGGCTCTCGGCCTCGGCCTCCGCGGAGTCGGGCGCGGACGCGGAGGCGAGCGAGGGGCGGCGCGGCCTCCGCCCGTCCAGCCCCAGCTCGCGCGCCAGCTCCCCCACGGCGCGCGCGAAGGTGACGCCGTGCATCAGCTCGTAGAAGGTGATGGCGTCGCCGCCCTCGTCGCGCGAGAAGCAGT
>DASVSK010000495.1:0-3015 GCA_036388135.1 Pyrinomonadaceae bacterium
GACCAACTCGTCGAGCGCGTCTTGCGTGGCGACGCCTTTGAAAAGCAGATGCCGGTGGAAGCGTTCGAGGGGGTCGCGCTTCTCCCAGTGTTCGAGCTCGCCCGCGGGGATGTAGCGCTGGTCGTCGTGCTCGGCGTGCCCCTTGCGGCGGTAGGTCTTGGCCTCGACGATGACCGCGCCGCCCCCGCCGCGCGCGAACTCGGCCGCGCGCCTCATCACCTCGTAACAGGCGACGACGTCGTTGCCGTCGACGACGTAGCCGGGGATGCCGTAGCCGGCGGCCTTCTCGGCGAGGTTGGCGACGGCCGTCTGCTTCGAGGTCGGGGTCGAGTAGGCGTACCAGTTGTGCTCGGCGACGATGACGAGCGGGAGCTTCTGCACGGCGGCGAAGTTGAGCCCCTCGTGGAACGCGCCCGTGCTCATCCCGCCGTCGCCGATGTAGGCGACCGCGACCGTGTCCTTCTGCTGCATCCGCGCGGCCAGCACGATGCCCGTCATCACGGGGATCATGTCGCCGAGGTGCGAGATGGGGCCGATGAAGCCCTTCGAGACGTCGCCGAAGTGAATGTTCAGGTCGCGCCCCTCGGACGGCCCCCACGCCTTCGCCATGTACTGCGCGAAGATGTCGCGCGGCCTGATGCCCTTGACGAGCACCGCGCCGAGGTCGCGTATGAGCGGCGCGATGAAGTCCTGCGGCGCGAGCGCGTAGGCCGTGCCCACGGCGGTCGCCTCCTGGCCGAGCGAGCGGAAGACGCCGCCGACGACCTTGGTCTGCCGGTAGAGGTTGACCAGCCGCTCCTCGACGAGCCGCGTCAGTTGGAGCCAGCGGTAGAGTTCGAGCAACTGCCCTTCGTCGAGGGTCGTCTCGGCCGTGCAGACCAGCTCGCCCTGCTCGTTCAGGGGGTCTGCGACCGACAGCGCCTCGGCGGGCGGGGGCGGGAGGAAGACGAAGGGCTGCGCGCCCGCGCCGCCGCCGTTCGCGCCCCCGGCGCCCGCCTCTTTCGTCTTGCCCTTCGCGCCCTTGCCGGCGCGGGTCGAAGTTTTAGCCGTCATAGTTGACTCAAAGTTGAGGGTGAAGCGAAAGGAGATTCGCCGCCGCCGACACCGCGGACGCGGCCTTCGTCTTTCGCCGTGTTCAAGCCGCGCCGCCGTGCCCGCGCCGGTGGACTCAAGACGCGTTAACCCGGCGTGGCCGGGAAGAACCTTCCGGCCTGAAACTTAAAAATGAATCGTCAGGCCGTGGATGCCCTCGGCGGCCTCCATGACGGCCTCGGAGACGGTCGGGTGCGCGTGGATGACGCGCCCCAGCTCGTCGGCGGTCGATTCGAGGTGGAGCGCGACGATGGCCTCGTGGATGATCTCGGTCGCGTGCGGGCCCACGATGTGGACGCCCAGCAGCTCGTCGTACTTCGTCTCGCTGACGACCTTGACGAAGCCCTCCTCCTCGCCGAGTATCCGCGCCTTGCCCGACGCCGAGAAGGGGAACTTCGCCACCTTCACGTCGTAGCCCATCTCCCGCGCCTTCGCCTCGGTCAGCCCGACGGAGGCGACCTCCGGGTCGCAGTAGGTGCAGGAGGGCACCTGGCGCAGGTTGATGGGATGCGGCTTCTGCCCCGCTATCTGCTCGACGGCGAGGATGCCCTCCTTAGACGCGAGGTGCGCCAGCCACGGCGTCGGGATGACGTCGCCGATGGCGTAGACGTTCGGCTCGCCCGTGCGGCAGAACTCGTCGACCTGTATCGCCCCGCGCTCGACCTTTATCTTCGTCCCTTCGAGCCCCAAGCCTTCGAGGTAGGGCATGCGCCCGACGGCGACCAGCAGCATCTCGGCTTCGAGCGAGACGTCGCCGCCCTTCGCGTCCTTGCCCGTGACGCGGACGCCCGCCTCGGTCTTCTCGACACGTTCGAGCTTGGTGCCCGTCAGGCACTTGATGCCGCGCTTGCGGAACGACTTCTCAAGCTCCCTGGAAATCTCCTCGTCTTCGAGCGGCATGATGCGCGGCATCAGCTCCACCAGCGTCGTCTCCGCGCCGAAGCGCGAGTAGACGGAGGCGAACTCGGTGCCGACCGCGCCCGAGCCCAGGACGATGAGCGACTTGGGAACCTTCTGAAGTTCGAGGATGTGGTCGGAGTTGACGACGCGCTCGCCGTCGGTCTCGAAGCCGGGGATGGGGCGGACGACCGAGCCGGTGGCGACGATGATGTTGCGCGTGTCGATGACCTGCGCCTGCCCGTCCGCGCCCGCCACCTCGACCTTGCCGGGGAGCGCGAGTTTGCCCGTGCCTTTGAAGACCGTGATGGCGTTCTTCTTCATCAGGAACTCGATGCCCTTCGAGTTCTTCATCACGACCTTCTCTTTGCGCTTCTGCACGTCGTCGAAGGCAAGCCGCACCTCCGAGACCTGCACGCCGAAGTCGGCGAGCCCCTTGTGCGCCAGCTCGTAGTGGTGCGCCGACATCAGGAGCTGCTTGGTCGGGATGCAGCCGCGCAGCGTACACGTCCCGCCCAGCCGCTTGTCCTTCTCGACGAGCGCCACCTTCAGCCCCAACTGCGCCCCGCGTATCGCGGCCACGTACCCGCCCGGCCCCGACCCGATCACCGTCACGTCGAACTGTTCCGTAGACAAATTTTGCATCTCCTCGTAAGGGCAGTGACGAGTCACAAGAAAGCCGCCGGCGGTCGGCATTCGGCCTGACAAAAAGCTGGAAGCCGATTGCCGACAGCCCCTCTTATCGCTTATCACTCATCGCTTATCATTCTTTGAAAGGCATTATAGTCCGCCGCGCCGTTTTACTCCAAAGGGGCTTCAAAACGGCGCGTCTCAGCGGTCTTTGAACATCGAGTCGTAGTCGGCGGCGAGCCGTTCGAGCCCCGCCTTCAGCTCCGGGTCGCGCGACGAGGCGTCGAGGTGCTTCATCTGGAGCCCGCGCACGCGATTCGTGCCGTCCACCTCGGCTTCGAGCCACCTGCCGCGCGTCGCCGGGTCGCGCATCCGCGGGCCCTTCCTGAACGCGTC
>DASVSK010000496.1:0-4089 GCA_036388135.1 Pyrinomonadaceae bacterium
CGAGGTGCGTGTCGAGTTCCAGCAACGAGCCCCGCGCGTTTGCCAGGAACTGCTCGAACTCCTTGGCCGACCGCCTGCCCTGCCCCTCCGCGATGTTAGCCGGGATCGAGACCGCCGCCCTCCGCGTCTGGCTTATTAGTCCGTAAGTCTCGTCCTTCGGATAGCCCTTGCACGCGAGATAAACGGCGACGACCAGATTCATCGCCTTCTGCCAGACTATCAAGTCGCGGTGTGACCTGACACTCGCCTTTGAACTAGCATCTGACATCTGGCATCTGACATCTACTCGAAGTTCACCTCGTCGATCTGCGCGCGTTGCAGCTTGCCGCTGTAGTCGACGTAGATCGACTTCCACTCGGTGAAGATGTCTAAGACCTGCGTGCCGGCCTCGCGGTGGCCGTTGCCGGTGGCCTTGGTGCCGCCGAAGGGCAGGTGGACTTCCGCGCCGATGGTCGAGGAGTTGACGTAGAAGATGCCGGTGTACATCTCCTGCATCGCGCGGAAGGCGCGGTTGACGTCCGCCGTGTAGATGGAGGCCGAGAGCCCGTAGCGGACGCCGTTGCCGATCTCGACGGCCTCTTCCAGAGAGTTCGTCGGGATGACGGTGGTGACGGGGCCGAAAATCTCCTCCTGCGAGATGCGCATCCCGGGCGCGGCGTCGACGAAGACGGTCGGCTCGACGTAGTAGCCGTTCGAGTGCTCGCCCCCGCCGAGGCGGTTGCCGCCGCAGGCGAGCTTCGCGCGGTCTTCCCTCTGCCCCGTCTCGACGTAGCCGAGAATCCTGTGCAGCGCGTCGGCGTTGATGACCGGGCCGACGTCCGTCCTCTCGTCTAGCCCGTCGCCGACCCTCAACCCCTTCGCGCGCTCGACGAGCAGTTGCGTGAACTTCTTGTAGACCTTCTTGTGGACGACGATGCGCGACGAGGCGGTGCAGCGCTGCCCCGAGGTGCCGAACGCCCCCCAGACCGCGCCCTCGACCGCGAGGTCTAAGTCGGCGTCCTCCATCACCATGATGACGTTCTTGCCGCCCATCTCGAGCGAGCAGATGGCGTTGCGCTCGGCGCAGGAGGAGGCGACGGTGCGCCCCACCTCGGTCGAGCCCGTGAACGAGACGAGGCGCACCGAGGGGTGCCCGACCAGCGCCGCGCCCGCCGTCTCGCCGTAGCCCGCGACGAGGTTGACGACGCCCGGCGGAATGCCCGCCTCCTCGCACGCCTTCACCAGATTGTAGGTGGAGAGCGGGGTGTCCTCGGCCGGCTTGATGACGACGGTGTTGCCGCAGACGAGCGCGGGGATGAGCTTCCACGAAGGTATCGCCATCGGGAAGTTCCACGGCGTGACGAGCCCGCAGAGGCCGACGGGCTGGCGGACGCACATGGCGAACTTGTCGGGCATCTCGGCGGGCGTCGTGTAGCCGTGCAGACGCCGCCCCTCGCCGGCCGTGTAGTACGTGCAGTCGATGGCCTCCTGCACGTCGCCGCCGGCCTCCTTCAAGACCTTGCCCATCTCGCGCGTCATCTCGCGCGCGAACCTGTCCTTGTAGCGGATGAGTATCTCGCCGAGGCGGAAGAGGATTTCGGCGCGGCGCGGCGCGGGCAGGCGACGCCAGCGGTCGGCCGCCCCGCGCGCGGCCTCGACCGCCGCCTCGACGTCCTCCGCCCCCGAGACCGGGAAGCGCCCGACGACGTCGCGCGTGTCCGCCGGGTTCACGTCCTCGAACCACTCGCCCGACTGTGACGCGACCCAGCGGCCTCCGATGTAGTTCGGATACTTCTGCGGGCTCGTGCGCGACTGCGCGCCGCGGCCGTCCTTCTGCTGACTCTTCCCGAGGGACTTTTTCGACTGTGCCATTCTAAGCCTTCGGCACTCGGCATCCGGCGGTCGACTTTTCGCCCCTGGCTGAAAGCCGACCGCCGGATGCCGGGCGCTCTTACTGGTATGTGAACTGGACTATCGACTGCGTGACGCGCTCGCCGTTGAAGGCCGAGACGTGGAGGACGATGGGGTCGCCGGCCTTGAGCGCGTTGATGACGCGCTCGAAGTCCTCGATGGTCGAGACCGGCAGGCGGTTGACGCGCTGGATGACCATGTACTTCTGCACCCCGGCGTCGAAGGCGATGCCGGCCTGGTCGATGTCCTGCACGAAGAGCCCGCGCACGCCCTTCAGGTTGCGCTCGTTGGCGATCTGCGGCGTCAGCTCGCTCAGCTTGAGGCCGAGCGTCGGGCGTTCGCCGTTCTCGTCGCTCATCTTCTTCGGCTTGACCTCGCCGCCCTTGTCATCCTCGTCGCGGCCGGGCGCGGAGTTGGCGCGCGGCGGGCGCTCGCCGACCGTGACGCTGGTCGAGCGGCGCTCGAGCTTGTCGGCGGCCTCGCGGAGGTAGATGACGGGGACGCTCTGGCCGACGGGCGTCGAGGCGACCTTGTTGATGAGGTCTTGCGCGTTCTCGACCGGCTGGCCGTTGAACTCGACGACGACGTCGTTGGTCTGGATGCCGGCCGAGGCGGCCGGGCCCTTTGCGTCGGCCACGTCCTTGATGATCGCGCCCTTCGCGGACTGGAGCTGGTAGACGCGCGCGAACTCGGGCTTGACCGAGTCGAGGAAGACGCCGAGGTAGCCACGCCTGACCTTGCCGGTCGTCATCAACTGCTTGTAGACGGAGGAGGCGATGTTGGTCGGGAGCGCGAAGCCGATGCCGTTGTAGTCGCCGGTCGAGGTCGCGATCTGCGAGTTGATGCCGATGACCTCGCCGCGCATGTTGACGAGCGGGCCGCCGGAGTTGCCGCGGTTGATGGCGGCGTCGGTCTGGATGAAGCGGCGGAAAGATGCGCCGGGGTCGGTCTGCCGCTCCTTGGTCGAGATGATGCCGGCCGTGACGGTCTGCTCAAGGCCGAACGGCGAGCCGATGGCGAGCACCCAGTCGCCGACCTGCATCTCGTCGGAGTTGCCGAAGTTGACCGCGGGCAGGTCGCGCCCCGCGTTGACCTTGATGACGGCGATGTCGGTCTCCTCATCGGAGCCGACGACGGTGCCGCGCAACTGCTCGCCCGTCTGGAGCTTGACCATGATGCCCGACATGTTCTCGACGACGTGGTAGTTGGTGAGGATGATGCCCTTCGGGTCGACGACGAAGCCGCTCCCGACGCCGCGCGAGGGGCGGCGCGCGTGGCGGCGCAGCATGTCCAGGAGCGGGTTGTCCGCGCCCTCGCTGCCCTCCTCGTCGTCGTCGCCGTCCTTGTCGGCCACCTGCGGCGCGGCCGAGACGGTGTCGATGTTGACGACGGCGGGCTCGACGCGGCGCGCGATCTCGGCGAACGAGGCGGAGAGTGCCTCGGGCGCGCGCGCGATGGCGGCCGGGGTGGCCGCCGCCGGCTGTTCGTCGCCCGCGAAGACGCGCGTGCGGCTGAGCATCGCGCCGACGCTGACGCCGACCACGAGGCACCCGGCTGCGAGCGCCGCGATCCACACGCGGAGGTGCCGCAGGATGGCGCGCTCCGCTTCAGTCGTCTGGCCCTTCGGGATTTGCAACATAAAACTGATTACCTTCTAACTTCAAAGGAGCCTGGAGGGTCACGCGGCGGCCTTCCGCGGGGAGGGGACGCCGCCTGGTCTGTGCGCCGGAACGGGAGACTCTGGGTCACAGTGGCGAGCCCAGAGTATAACTAATGCCACCACCCGCCGCAAAGAGCAGCAGACGGAAGGAAGTAGACAGTAGTCAGTAGTCAGTAATCAGTAGCGCCCCGCGCCGCGGTCGTCGACGCCGGCACCCGGACGATTCGTAATACGGAAGTTTTTCTACTGACTACTGACTACTGACTACTGTCTACTGTTTACTGTTTACCGTCTGCCGCCTTCCCTTTCCCCCAGTGCAGCTCCGAGACGATGACTCCGGCGAGGATGAGGGATGCGCCGGCGGTGGCGCGGTCGCCCGCCCACTCGGCCGAGCCGCGCAGCAGGACGGCGAAGCCGGTGGCGAAGACCGGCTCCAGGCTGAAGATGACGGCGGCGTGCGTGGCCGACATCCGCGCCTGCCCCCACGTCCAGAGCAGGAAGGTCGCCACCGTGGCGACGACCGAGAGGTAGACGAGCTG
>DASVSK010000497.1:0-6586 GCA_036388135.1 Pyrinomonadaceae bacterium
TTGTCCCTGCGCGCGACGGGGGGCCCCCCCCGCGTGGGGCACCCCTTCGACGACTCGGCGACGACTCGGCGCGGCCCGTCCGAACCCTATCGCCCGCCTCAGTCCACGACGTTGAAGTCTATGCTGCGCACGAGTCGCCCGGACTTCTTATCAGCCAGCTCGTCCGTGACGATGAAGGTCAGGACGTGACGCCCCTGCGAGAGCTTGGAGACGCCGATCTGGCCGACCTTGATGAACTGCGCGTCGCCGGCCTTGACCTCGATGGACTGCACCGGCCCCTGGAAGACTACGCGTTCGCCGCGGCTGATGACGAGTTGCGTCGTGAGCTTCGGGCTCCCCTTGTCGAGCTTCGGGTTGTAGACGACGGCGCTGAAGCGCAGGTCTGACTTGCGCGGGACTTGCCGCAGCGCCGTCAGCGCGACGGGCTGCGCCTTCGCGCCGGCCGCCGGGTCTACGGCGTGGAGGAAGACGCTGCTCATCACCAGCCGCTTCTTGCTCATGTCGGGGATTTCGAGGTACTTCGACAGCGAGCCGAGCCTGCCGGTCTCGGCCTCGCGCACGGCGACGCGCAGCATGTAGTTGCCCGGCGACAGCTCCACCCGCCCCGTGTAGCCGACGCCGCCCGCGAGCGCGCGCCGGTGCTCGTCGGCCGTCAGCGCGAAGTTGACCGTCTCGCTGAAGCCCTGCTGCACCTTGCCCACCTGGTTGACGACGAAGCCGACGATGTCGAGCGACGCGCGGTGCCTGCCGTCCGCCCCCTGTTTGAAGCCGAGCGTGTTCGCGTCGAGGAGCAGGTCGACGTCCACGGCCGCGCGGTTGTCGGGGAGGAAGCGGTACTGGAAGGCGGTCGACACGTCGACGTCTCTCTTAGCCAGCGGGGACATGACGGCGCGCGCGATGGCCTGCTCTTTGGAGAGCGTCCCCTCCGGGGGCGCGTCCGGCGTGGCGAGGTAGCCGACCCGCGTGTGGACCTTCGCGCCGGGACGCCTGACCTTGACCTGGAGGCGGTGGAACTTGCCGTCGAAGGCTTCCGAGGGCTTGTAGGCGAGGAGGTAGTAGCTGCTCCTGTCCATCACGCGCCGGAGCCCCTCGGCGAAGTTGTTGGTGTTGACGACGGCGACGCCGCCGGTCGCCTCGGCGAGCGCCGCGAGCCCCTGGTGGGCGGTCAGCGTGTCGAAGTTCCTGTTGTCGAACTGCGCCATGTTGGGCGTGCGCCCGAAGGTGGCGCTGTTGTCGGTGACGCTGCTCATCAGCCCGCTCTTGGCCTCGTTGCCGGGGTCGGTGAAGGACGAGACGCCGCGGCTCGCCTTCAGGCCGCGCACGTCGAGCGAGTTGATGACCACGCCGGCGCGGCCCGCCTTGTCGGTGAGCTGGTTGAGCAGGTAGTCGACGTTGGTCGTCAGCACGCGCGCCTCCTGCACGGGGACGGGGTAGCCGTTGACCGAGACCGACGACTGCGTGGTCTCGAAGACGGGCAGGCCGCCCGAGATGAGTACCAGGCTCTTGCGGCCGGGGAGGGGGCGCATGCTGTCCACGACGCCGCCCGTGACCGAGAGCGAGGTCAGAGCGCGCGCGCCGCGCGTGTACCCGTCGAGCGAAACGTCCGACTCCAGCTCCGGGATGTTAAAGCCCTCCTTGTTCGAGGTCTGCGTGTCGGGGGTGCTCCCGCCTTCGCTCATGGGGCGCGGTGGCTTGTCGGGCCGTTCGGTGTTGGCGAAGTTGTTGAAGACGGAGAAGGGGTGCAGGCGCGGCGTCAGCTCGGCGATGGCGCGGCGGAGCAGTTGCTTGTCGGAGGTGAACTGCTGGAGGAGGCCGACGCCGCCCACCACACGCACGATGGCGACGAGGTCGCCCTCGACCATCTGCCTGTCCACGAAGTCGGCGAGCACGGCGCGGGCGCTCGCCATGTCCTCCATCGGGATGGTCAGGTCGTCGACGACGAAGGCGATGATGCGCCGCACGTCGCGCGCCGTGAGGTTGAGCGCCGGGTCGTTCTCCGCCCGCGGCGTCTCGGGGCGCACGCCCTCGACCCTCGGGGCGGCCGAGTCGGCGCTGACGAACTCCATGAAGCGCAGCTCCTGCTTCCTGCCGTTGTCGTAGACCTCGAAGTCGTCGAGCTTGAGGTCGGTGACGACGCGGTCGTTCTTGTCGGTGACGACGACGTCGGTCTGCACCAGGGATGAGCTGATGCGGACGACCTCCTCGTCCTCCGCCGGCTGCGGGCGCTGCGGGGGGGCGGCGGTCTGCGCGGCCGCGCCGGCCGAGAGTACGCACGCCGAGAGCAAAATGGCCAGTGCTTTTCTCATGAGAGGCGGTTCCTTTTGTCCTGTTTCGGTCTGCCGGTTCGGGGGCCGGGACGGCGTCCGTGGAGTGGCCGGATTATAAAACGAAAGGGGGCCGCGCCGTAAGGCCGCGGCCCCGTGCGTGGGCGAAGGGTGTTGCGCGCGGGGGCGGCGGCGAAGGGCGCGTGCCGCCGCCCCGCGCGGCGTCAGTTCCTGGCGCGCAGCTCCCTGACGGTCGAGCGCACGCGCTCGGCCTCGGGCGCGTCGGGCGCGAGGCGCAGGAAGGTCTCCAGCTCGTCGGCCGCGCGCTTGTAGTCCTGCCGCCCCCAGTAGATGCCGCCGAGGTAGTAGTGCGCGACGGCGATCTCGCCGCCCGCCGCGATTGAGGCCCGCAGCTCCTTCTCGGCCTCCTCCGTCTCGCGCCGCTTGAGCAGGATGACGCCGAGGTAGAAGTGCGCCGTGGGCGAGGAGCCGTTCCTCTGCGCGGCCTTGCGGAACTGCGCCTCGGCCTCGGCGAACTCCTTCCGGTCGTAGAGGGCGATGCCGTAGTTGAGCAGCGTCGGGAAGTCGTCGGGCGCGAGCCTGAGCGCGGCGCGCAGCGGCTCGGCGGCCCGCTCCGGCTGCCTCATCCTGAGGTAGAGCGCGCCCATCTCGCTCAGCGCGAGGCGGAAGTTCGGGTGGAATTCCAGCGCGCCCTTGAGCAGGTCGACGGCGCGCGCCGGCTCCTTCCTGCGCGCCGCCTCCATCGCCTGGTGGTAGAGGTCGGCGGCCGCCTTCGGCACGTCCGCCAGCGAGGCGTCGACCACGCCGGGCGCGCGCGACTCGCCCGCGCCCGCGGCGCGCTTCGGGCGGAGGTGGACGTAGACGGTGGCGATGCGCGGCGTGGGGCGCGCGAGCCGGCTCGTCTGCTCCTCGATGAAGACCGACTCGCGCGCCGCCTCGAACTGCTCCGTGCCCTCGACGACGACGGTGTAGGAGCCGCCCATCAGCGACGTGAAGCGGAAGGCCCCGTTCGGGTCGGTGAAGATCGAGAGCGTGCCGGAGCTTGTGCTCTCCAGCAGCACGCGCATGCGCGCGTCCGAGATGCGCCCCGAGGGCAGGAAGATGCGACCCTGGATGACGTGGTTGCCGCCGGTGCCCGTGCTGTCGACGCCGCCGCCGGCCTGCGCGAGCGCGGGGGCGTGCGGCAGGCAGAAGAGCGAAGCGAGCAGCGCGAGGAGGAGGCGGGCGGGCGGGCAGAACGCGCGCGCGCGGGCGGGGCCGCGCGGGAAAAGGTCGAGAGCTATCGAAGACATTCCGGCTCCTCCGAGGGCGGGCGGGGACTCGATCCGCGGCTGATTGTCTGGGGAAACGGCGGGGACAGGATACCAGAAAAAATAAGGAGGGGTGCAAGAGTTTTGCACCCCTCCCCGCGAAACTCGCCGGGCCCCGCGGAGGGGGCCCGGGCGGCGGAATAAACTAGAAGGAGAACTTCGCGCCCAGCCGGAGAGCCGACGGGAACTGGAAGACGCGGCCCGAGCCGTAGAACGGGTTTGGGACGTCGGGCACGCCGCTGACGCCGCTGGTGATCGTGAACGTCTCGTCCAGGCGGATGGCGCGCTGGTTGTTCGTGACGTTGAACCAGTCGAGCTGGAAGCGGAGCTGGCGGTCTTCGCCGAAGTTGATCGGGTAGTAGGCCCCGAGGTCGAGGTTCCAGGTCGTCGGCGTGCGGTTGCTGCCGATGCTGTCGACCACGTTCGGGAAGCCGACCGGCGACGCGGCGGTCGCGGGGACGATGGCCGTGCCGCGCGGCACGCCGAAGCCCTCGTTGTCGCCGTAGTCGACGTCGGGGACCAACTGGTTGAAGGGGATGCCCGACTGCGCGCGGAACGAGCCGCTGAGCATCAGCTTGAACGGCGTGCGGTAGCTGCCGTCAAACTTGAACTGGTGCGGGCGGTCGTTCGGCAGGCGGCCGTAGAGCCCGTTGAGCAGGCTGACCAGGTCGAACAGCGAGGTGATGTTCGGGTCGCTCTGACCGTTGTCGTTGCGGAACAGACCCTCGTAGTTGCCGATCAGGCTGGAGTAGACGTAGGAAGCGATGAACTGATAGTTGTTCGTGAAGCGCTTCTGCGCCGTGAACTCCAGCGCGCGGTAGTAGCGGCGCGCCGGGCCGAAGCAGGCGGCGAACTGGACGCAGGCCAGGTCCTCGGTCGTCACGTCCTGGCCGACACGGCGGCCGGGGTTGAAGAGGAAGTAGTCGACGCCCTGGTTGAACGAGCCGTCCTCGATGACGTTGTCCTGGCGGCGGTACACGCCGCGGAAGCCGAGCGCGAGGTCCTTGACGGGCTCGAACTCGATGCCGGCCGTGTAGTCCTCGACCGTCTGCGGGCTCAGACCCGGGTCAATCGGGGTCGGGTGCGCGCCGAGGTTGGCGATGGTGCGGCCGGGAACGATGGTCGCGTCCGCGCCGATTGCGCCGTAGCGGCTGACGTTGAAGTTCTTGTCGGTCTGGCTGTTCTCGGAGCCCGCGCGGACGTTGATGTCGAGCGGGATCGGCGCCTCGACGAAGCGCGCGAAGTTGGCGAAGAGCTTGCCGCGGCCGGTGCCGGTGAAGTCCCAGCTAAGGCCGAGGCGCGGCTGAAGGTTGGCGATGAAGTCGTTGAGCTTCAGGTAGGTCTCGCCGAGGTTGCCCTTGGCCTGCTGGTAGTCCCAGCGCACGCCGAAGGTGAGCTGGAGGTTACGCGTCGCCTTGAACTCGTCCTGGACGTAGAAGCTCTCGACGTCCGTGTAGGTGTCGGCGACGAGCTGGAAGTCGCGGACGCGGGTCGAGTTCAGGATGAGGAACGGGTTGCCCTGCGCCTCGGCCAGCGTCAGGTTGGGGACGCCGTTGCCCGTCGCGACCGCGCCGGTGTAGCCGGCCACGGCGGCGATCTGGCCGGCGCGCGCGGCGGCGGCCGCGCCCGGGCAGACGATGGTCGTGCCGCGGGTCGTGCAGACGGTGAAGCTGTTGAAGACGCGGTAGCCGTTCACCTGGTTGGTGTCGGTGAAGCCGCCGGCGAAGGGCAGGCCGAGCGGGTTCGCGAAGGTGCGGTCGGGGCCCGTCGACCGCTGGTCGATGACGTACTTGTTGCGGTTGAACTCGAAGCCGTACTTGAGCGTGTGCTTGCCGAAGATGTTCTGCAAGCGCGCGAGCGCCTCGACGCGGTTGCGGTCCTGGGTCGAGAAGAGCCCGAAGCCCTGCTGGATGAAGACGCGCTCCAGCGAGCCGCCCGGCGAGTTGACGAAGCTGATGAAGCCGTTGCCGGCCGTCGCCGCGATGTTGGTGTTCGTCACCGGCGCAACTGTGCCGTTGCTCCTCAGGATCGCGAAGTTGTCCTGGATGAGCGGGTCGGTCGGGTTCTCGGGGAGCGTGTTCAGACGCTGGAGGTGGAGGCCGAAGGCGAACTCGCCGATGAAGTTGGGCGAGAAGACCGAGTTCAGGCGCGTCGTGTAGTTATGGCCGCCGCGCTGAATCTCGCCGCGGAAGCTGGCCGGGTCGTTGCCGAAGCCCGAGACGCCGAGGTTGGCGCTGCCGTAGAGGAAGCCCTTCTCCGTCGAGAAGTCGCCGAAGGTCGAGAAGGTCATCGTGTGGTTCTGGTTGATGCCCCACGTCACCTTGCCCGAGTAGAAGGGCGTCGTGACCTTGTTCTCGACCTCGTCGCGGAAGGTCTGGGTCAGGAAGAAGTTCTTGCGCTGCTGCGGGTTGAACGCGCCGAAGAACCAGAGCTTGTTCTTGATGATGGGGCCGCCGACGTCGACGCCGGCGTCGATCTCGGAGAAGCCGTTCGGGGCGGAGCCGGTGAACGAGAACTGGTTGGTCTCGCGAACCATGCCCTTCGTCGTCACGTAGCCGAAGACGTCGCCGCGGAACTCGTTGCCGCCGCTCTTCGTGATGACGTTGAAGATGCCGCCGGTCGACTTGCCGTACTCGGCGCTGAAGGCGCCGGTCTTGATCTCGACCTCCTGGACGAACTCGAAGGGCAGGTTCGCGCCCGAGCCGCCGAAGGCCGGGTCGCTGACCGTGATGCCGTCGAGGATGTAGTTGTTCTCGGGGCCCGACGAGCCGGCGACCGAGGGGTCGCGGTCGCGACCCGAGGAGTCGCGCAGACCCGAGCGCGAGACCGTCGGCGCAATCGTGTAGAGCGACTGGACGGTGCGCTGCGTCGGGAAGTTCGAGAACTGCTCGGTGGAGACGTTCGTCCCCGTCGTGTTGGTGGCCTGGTCGATGGAGGCGCCGGAACTGGCCGTCACTTCGACGGTCTCGGTCGCGCCCGCCGGGCGGAGCG
>DASVSK010000498.1:0-1812 GCA_036388135.1 Pyrinomonadaceae bacterium
GGAAGAGCGCCGCGAAGAGCCCGCCGAGCAGGAGCAGGAGCGGCAGGCCCGAAGAGGCCGCGACGGTGAACCCGAGCCCGAGGATGAAGCTGCCGAGGTAGAGCGGGTTGCGCGTGTGCGCGTACGGGCCGGAGACGGCGAGCCGCGAGTTCTTGCGTATGTGCCCGGAGGCCCACGCGCGTATGCCGAGCCCGACCAGCGCGACCGCGCCGCCGACGGCCAGCGAGCGCCGGTCGGGGCGCGCCAGCAGTATGAAGACGGCCGCGCACGCGAACCCCAGAGGGACGCGCCAGCGCTGCACCCACGTCCCGCCCCTACGCGCCACCGGCACCCACCTCGACCGCGCCGGAGACCCGCGCGGCACGCGCCAGCCTCTCGCCCACCGCCCCGGCGACCGCGCCGACGCCGACGTCCATGCAGACCCACTGCGAGCAGGCGCGCCGGTGGCAGTCCGCGCGGCAGCCGACGTCCGTGCGCTCGACGCAGACGTCCTCGCCGCGCGGGCTGCCGTTGCGCCACCACTCGGTCGGGCCGAAGAGCCCGACGACGGGCGCGCCCGCCGCGACCGCGAGGTGCGTGGGGCCGGTGTCGCCGCCGACGTAGACGGCCGCGCGGCGCGCCAGCGCGTAGAAGCCCTTGAGCGAAGGCGAGGCGGCGACGGCCGCGCCCGCGCGGCTCGACCCGACGACGCGCCCGGCCAGTTCGCGCTCGCCGGGGCCGTGGGTGACGACCGAGCGCAGGCCGTGTTTGACGAACAGCGTGTCGGCCAGCGCGCCGAAGCGTTCCGCGTCCCAAAGCTTCGTCGGCCAGCCGCCGCCCGGGTTCAAAATCGTGAACCTATCTCCGACGATTTGGACGACCTCGTCAGCCTCGCGCTCGTGCTCGGGCGCGACGGCGACGGGGAACTCGAAGGCGTCGGCCGAGGCGGGAAGCTCGACGCCGAGCGCGCCCGACGCGAGCGCCAGATTTTTTCTAATGACGTGGAGGCGCGCCGGGACTTCGACGGTCTGTGTCAGGAGGATGCGGCTCAGGGGCTCGCGCAGATGCGCGCGGTCGAAGCCCGCGCGGCGCTTCGCGCCGGAGAGCCTCGCCACGAGGGCGGATTTAAAAAGTCCCTGGAAATCTAAGGAAAGGTCGAAGGGTGAGGCGCGTAACCGCCGCAACTGCCGGCGCGTTGCCGACAGCGTCTCCCCAGACAACGGCCCGCGCCTCAAGCCCTTCGTGTCCACTTCGATGAGGGTTTTTAAAAACGGGTTGTCCCTCAAAATTTCTGCCGCGCGCCGCTCGACCACCCACGAAATCTCCGCCCCCGGCACGGCCCTCCGCACCGCCGCCAGCGCGGGCAGCGTGTGGACGATGTCGCCGATGCTTCCGAGTTTGACGAAGAGAATTCTCATGTCGGGGTGGAATGGTGAATGGTGAACGGTGAATGGATAAAAACCATTTACCATTCACCATTCACTATTCACTATTCACCCTCCTCAACATGTCCGTGCTCGAATGGTCTTTCGGGTCGCCGACGATTTGGACGCGGCCGCCGAAGGAGCGCACCACGTCGCGTTCTGGGACGGAGTCCTCCGTGTAGTCGGTGCCCTTGGCGTGGACGTCTGGGCGGAGCGCGAGCAGAAGCTCGGTCACGGTCGGCTCGTGGAAGACGGTGACGTAATCGACCGCGCGCAGCGCCGCGACCGTCTCGGCGCGCTCGCGCTCGGTGACGAACGGCCGCCCCTCGCCCTTCAGACGCCGCACCTGCTCGTCGCCGTTGACGCCCACGACGAGCAGGTCGCCGCAGCCCTTCGCCGCTTCGAGGTA
>DASVSK010000499.1:0-1802 GCA_036388135.1 Pyrinomonadaceae bacterium
TGTGCGTCACCTCGCGCGCGTCGCGCTCCTCAATCGGTATTTGCTCGCCGGTGGCGAGCGAGAGGTCGATGGTCGAGACGGGCGCGGCGACGTAGAAGGGGATGCCGTGCTGGCGGGCGAGGACGGCCACCATGTAGGTGCCGATCTTGTTGGCCGTGTCGCCGTTGGCGGCGATGCGGTCGGCCCCGACGACGACGCAGTCGATCTCGCCCCGCTTCATCACGTGCCCGGCCATGTTGTCGGTGATGACGGTGACGGGAATCTCGTCCTTCTGCAACTCCCACGCGGTCAGGCGCGCGCCCTGTAGGAAGGGGCGCGTCTCGTCGGCGATGACGGCGACGCGCTTGCCGGCGTCGCGCGCGCCGCGCACCACGCCGAGCGCCGTGCCGTAGTCGCCCGCGGTGGCGAGCGCGCCCGCGTTGCAGTGCGTCAGCACGGTCGCGCCGTCCGGTATCAGCTCGCCGCCGAAGCGGCCGAGCGCGCGGTTCGACTCGATGTCGTCGTCGAAAATCTTTCTGGCCTCCTCGATCAAGTCCTTCTTAACCCGCTCGGCGTCCGCGCCCGCGGCCTTCGAGCGGCGGAAGCGCTCGCGCATGCGCTCGATGGCCCAGAAGAGGTTGACGGCCGTGGGCCTGGTCTTCGACATCAGGTCGCAGAAGTAGTCGAAGTCGTCTTCGAGGTCGACGACCGAGGTGCCGACGGCCTGCATCGTCCCCAGCGCGAGCCCCATCGCGGCCGAGACGCCGATGGCGGGCGCGCCGCGCACGACCATCACCTTGATGGCCTCGGCCACCTCCTCGCAGGAGCGGAAGGTGAGGTACTTCTCCTCGGTCGGGAGCAGGCGCTGGTCGATCATGCGGACGCCCTCGTCCGTCCACTCGACGGTCTTAATCATGGCGGGAAATTCTCTCCTCGAAGTTTTACAAAGACGTCGGCCGCGCGCGCACCAACGCGCGCCGGCCGCGGAATAAAAGAGGCCATCTTAAGGGAGTGTCCTGACGCGGGCAACCGCGGAAGGCCCTTCGCCGTGGGGCGAGACGAAAACGGCGGCCGCGCATGATTTCCGCGACGGTCTCGGCCACGACTCTCGACGGCGTCGGGCGGCGGAAGGCGCGCCTGTTGGGGCCGCCGATTCGCGTTTGTTATACTCGACGCTAAGCCGAAGCAAGACGAATCACGGCGCGGCGGCCTGCCGATCGGCGTCGGCCGGAGGGGGTTTGAGGCTTTTTCTACCGACTACCGACTACTGACTACCGGCTACTTATCAAACTATGAAAGAAGGATGGGAGGCCGTCATCGGCCTTGAGATTCACGCGCAACTGAGCACCGAGTCGAAGATTTTCTGCGGGTGCTCGACCCGCTTCGGCGACGAGCCGAACTCGAACACGTGCCCGGTCTGTCTGGGCCTGCCGGGGGCGCTCCCGGTGCTCAACCGGCGCGCGGTCGAGCTGGGCGCGCGCGCGGCGCTGTCGCTGGGCCTGCGCGTCAACGAGGTCTCGGTCTTTTCGCGCAAGAACTACTTCTACCCCGACCTGCCGAAGGGCTATCAGATTTCGCAGTACGACCGGCCGTTCTCCGAGGCCGGGCTGCTGGAAATCGTGACGGCCGAGCGCGACGAGGGCGGGCACGCGCGCGAGTGGCGGCCGATGGAGGTGCGCATCACGCGGCTCCACCTCGAAGAGGACGCGGGGAAGAACGTCCACGAGGGCCTGCCCGAGACCGGCCGGTACTCCTACGTCGACCTCAACCGCGCCGGGACGCCCCTCGCCGAGATAGTCACCGAGCCGGACTTCCGCACCTCC
>DASVSK010000500.1:0-1850 GCA_036388135.1 Pyrinomonadaceae bacterium
GAGCGTCAGCCCGTGGAAGAGCCGGCGCGTGCCGTACCAGATATATTTGTTGCGCCCTTCCGCCAGCTCCGGGCCGAAGTGCTCGGCGTAGCGCTCGCGCACCATGCTCCCCACGCCGTCCGCGCCGACGAGCAGGTCGCAGTCCGCCGCCAGGGCGTCCACGTCTTCGACCGCGGTGTCGAAGCGCAGGACGACGCCCAGCTCCGCGCAGCGCTCCTGTAGGATGTTGAGGAGCCCGAGCCGCGCGACGCCGGAGAAGTCGTTGCCGCGGACGGTGACCTTGCTCTCGCGCAGGACGACGTCGACGTTGTCCCACGTCTCGAAGCTCTCGGTGATGCGGCGGTGCGACTCGGGGTCGGCCTCGCGCAGGTTCCGCAGCGTGCGCCCCGAGAAGACCACGCCCCACCCGAAGGTCGCGCCCGGCGGGTTGCGCTCGTAGACCGTGACCTCGTGCGCGCCCGCGTGCCGCTTCATCAAAAGCGCGAAGTAGAGCCCCGCCGGCCCCCCGCCGATGACGTTGATTCGCATAAAAGCAGTAGACAGTAGACAGTAGACAGTAGACAGTAGAAAAACCTTCGTTAATGAATCGTCCGAGTGTCAGCGTCGACGGCCGCGGCGCGGAGCGCTACTGACTACTGACTACTGACTACTGTCTACTCTTTCAACAGCTCGCGGGCGATGATGAGCTTCTGGATTTCGGTGGTGCCCTCGTAGATGCGCAGCGCGCGGACGTCGCGGTAGAGGCGCTCGACCGCGGAGCCGCGGACGAGGCCGGAGCCGCCGTGAATCTGGACGGCCTCGTCGACGACGCGCTGCGCCGCCTCGGTCGCGTAGAACTTGGCCTCGCTCGCCGCGCGCGTCAGCACCGAGGCCGCCGCGCCCGAGTCCTTCAGGTACGCGGCGCGGTAGACGAGCAGGCGCGCGGCGTCCAGCTCGGTCTGCATCACGGCCAGCTTCTCCTGGATGAGCTGGTGCATGGCGAGCGTGACGCCGAACTGGCGGCGCGTCGTGGCGTGCCACACGGCCTCGTCGAGCGCGCGTCGCGCCATCCCGCAGGCGGCCGCGCCGACGCTGGCGCGGAACATGTCCATCGTCTGCATCGCCAGGCGGAAGCCGTCGCCCTCCTCACCGACGCGGTCTTCGGCCGGGACGCGCACGCCGTCGAACTCGACCTCGCCGATGGGGTGCGCCGCGACCATCTCGGTGCGCGCCGTGACGCGGAAGCCGGGCATCCGCGCCCCGACGACGATGGCCGAAAGCTCCGCACGCCCGTCGGCGCGCGTCCCCGTGCGCGCGAAGACCGTGTAAAAGTCGGCGAGCCCCGCGTTCGAGATGAAGCACTTGCGCCCGTTGATGACGTACGAGTCGCCGTCGCGCGCCGCCGCGGTCTGGACTGCCGAGACGTCCGACCCCGCCTCGGGCTCGGTGAGCGCGAAGGCCGCGACCGACCGGCCCGAGCGCGCGCGCGCGAGCCAGAAGTCGCGCACGTGCTCGGGCGCGGCCAGCGAGACGGCGTACGTGCCCAGACCCTGCATGACGAAGGCGAGGTCGGCGAGCGGCGAGTGGTAGGCGAGCGACTCGCGCACGAGGCAGAGGGCGCGCGCGTCGAGCGGCGTGCCGTCGCCGCGCGCCACCGCGTAGCTCAAAAGGTCGGCCTGCGCGAGCAGCCCGAGCAGCGCGCGGAAGTGCTCGTCCGCGCCCGGGCCCTCGTCCCCGCCCGCCAGCGGCTCGACCTCGCGCGCGGCGAAGTCGGCCACGCCCGCCGCGAGGCGCGCGTGCTCGTCCGTGAAGAAAGGCGTCTCCTCGATGAATCGGTCGCGCTGCATCCTTACAACGTCCCTCACTCGATG
>DASVSK010000501.1:0-13568 GCA_036388135.1 Pyrinomonadaceae bacterium
GCGCGCGAGGATGCTCGCGCGCGCGGCCTCTTTCGCGGCGGGCGTCGGGACGTGCGGGCGCGGTCGGAAATTCGTTGACAGCAATGGTCAATAGGCATAATCTTTGCCCGCCAAAGATTAGCGTCAGTTGAAACCCCTCGCCCTCGGCGGTCTCCGCGGCTCGGATTCCGAGAGACTGACCTGCCCTGAGACTCGAACCCTTTTCTCTTTGGCGAGGCGCTCCACCGCCGTTCACGCTCCGTAGCGCCTTATCTCAAGAAGCCCATTCCGCCCCGTGCCCGAACCGGCCGGGTGCCTTCAACTTGCCTCGCTGGTTAAAAAGGCTCTCGACGCGCCCCGCAGGGCCGCGTCCTGCGAACGCTTATCTCAGGCGGGCGGGTGCCGCCCGGCGTCCGCCCCGCCAAATTCCCTTCCCGGCAAGGGCAGACTCACACAGGGAGCAAAAACATGAGCGAAGAATATTATAAAGAAGGGGGAGAGCAGGGCTACGAGGGGGACGGGCCTAACGTCAGGCTCGACGACTTCGTCGGGCGCATCGTCCGGGACCCGAGTCAGCCCCCGGAGCTTCTGCTGCTCAGCGGCTACCTGGGCGCTTCGTCCGAGGAGGGGCACGTGCGCCTCTACCTCGACGAGGAGCTGGGCCGCTACGTGGAGATTCCCGAGAAGGCCATCCTGCACACGCAGGAGATTCCGCCCGAGCAGTCGCCGCTCGGCGGCAGCCTCGTCTGGATCGACCGGGGGGCCGAGGTGCTCCACGGCAAGGCCGGCGGAGAGCGCCGCACGGCCACGTTCCTTGAAGGCCAGATCGCGCAGGACTACATCGGCGCGTCGGGCGGCGAGGGCGGCGGCGGCGGCCAGGACCAGGGTCAAGGGTTGGCCGCTCAAGGGTTGGCCGCGGGAGGCGGGGGCGTCGCGGTCAGCCGCGGCCTGACCTGCACGTTGACGGGGCCGCGCTGTCAGCAGACCGACGCCGGGCCGCTGTGCCCGCGCACGTATGCCGGGCCCAATTGCTTTGAGACGTTCGTCGGGTGCCCGACGCAGGAGTTCAACTGCCCGTCGCGCCTGTGGTGCCCGCCGAGGCGGAATCTGATGCCAGATGACCCGCTCGGCGGGGGCGGCGGCGAAGGCGGTGGCGGTGGTGAAGGCGGAGGCGGTGAGGCGGGTCCCGCGAGGACACAGCTCGGCTGCCAGTCGGTGGCGAACCCCTGCATCCCGCAGACCGCGTTCGGCCCGAGCTGCGAGTCGCGCCTCGGAATCTGCCTGCCGCAGACGGAGCTTCCGGGCTGCCGCACGCTGACCGGCATCTTCTGCACGCGCTTGGGGCCGGGCTGCCGGCGGACGGTTTTCGAGCCCGCCTGCACCATCGTCGGGCCGAACTGCCAGACCGTGCTCGTCAACCAGTGCCAGAGCGTGCTCTACCCGTGCGTGACGCAAGACATCACGTGTCAGGCGTCGGGCTTCGTGTGCAACCCGCCCTTCGACCCCACGATCTGGCAGCAGCAACAGCAGCCGTTCGGCGGACAGGAGGCGTTCGCCGCCGGGCGCGGCGGGCCCGGTGGAGGGTTCGGCGACCCCTTCCGCGGGGGCTTCCAGACCGGCTTCAACTGCCCGTCCGTCTTCGACAACTGCTTTACGCAAGACCCGAACGTCTGCCCGACACAGCTCTTCCCGTGCCGGACGCAGCCGCTCGCCTGCCCGACGAGCTTTAACGTCCCATGCCCGTCGGTCAACGCCCCGTGCCCGACGAATTTCGGCCCGCAGTGCCAGTCGCGGCAGGTCTTCTGCCCGCCGGACACACGCACGGCGGGGTGCCAGCTCGAAACCGCGTTCAACTGCCCCACGTTCGACTTCAGATGCCAGACGCAGGCGGGGCCGACGTGCCGCATCTCGCAGTTCGCCGTCTGCGACTTAACCCGCTTCTGCGAATTCCAGTCGGTGGCGTGTGAGTTCGACCCCGGCGGCGGCGGCTTTGCGGGCGGCGGCGGCGGTGGAGGCGGCTTCGCCGCGAGAGGCGGTGGCGGCGGCGGCGGAGGCGGCGAGGCGTTCGGGCCCGAGGCGCTCGGCGCACAGCCGCCCGGCGGCGGCGCGGCGGCCGGGATACGGACGCAGGCCGGCTGCTTCCCGTCGCAGCTCGTCGTCTGCCAGACGCAACACAACCTGTGCCGGACGCGCGCCTACTGCCCGACGCAGAGCTCCTACTGCCCAACGCGGAACGCCTTCTGCCCGTCGGCGGTAGACGCGTGCCCGACCCGTGTCGGGTGCCAGTCGGCGGCCATGCCCTGCATCACGCAGGACTTCGCGTGCCAGACGCGCGGGGCGTGCCCCTCGGCCGTCGACGCCTGCCCGACCCGCTTCGGCTGCTTCGAGACGCAGGTCTGCGGCGCGTCGCAGGCCTGCTTCCCCGGGGGCGGGGGAGGCGGCGGCTTCAACCCCGGCGGAGGAGGCTTCGGCGGGGGAGGCGGCGGCTTCTAGGGGCTTACGCCCCCGGAAGACGTCCGGCCACCAGACGCGAGTCCCGCCGTCGGAAGGCGGCGGGACTCGCCCTTTACGTCCCGCGGGGACGACCTTGACAGCCCCGCGGCTTACCGATTTACTGTACCCGTCCGCCGGAGGGCCCTTCGCCCCGCCTCCCGATGATTATCAACCGAGAGAACATCACGCACTACCTCCTCGGCCGCGGCCTGCTGTCGTTCGACTCGGTCGTCGACGGCGACCTCCTCGTCGTCGAGGCTTCGAGCCGCAACCGCAACTTCAAGGTCATACGGCGCGACCGGCCCGGCTACTTCTTAAAGCAGGTCAAGACCTTCGAGCCGCAGAACGTCGAGACGCTGGGCTACGAGTCGGCCTGCTACTGGCTCTCGCAGAACGACCCCGACTTCGAGCCGCTCGCCGCGCTCATGCCGCGCTACTGCGACTCGGACCCCGTCCGCCACGCGCTCGTCATCGAGCTGCTGCCGGAGGGCGGGACTCTACGCGACTACCACCAGCAGCTCGGCGCGTTCCCCGTCGAGGTCGGCGTCCGGCTCGGGCGCATCCTCGGCACATACCAGCGCGAGATGGGGCGTCGCCTGCGCGAGGGCGCGAAGAGCAACGCGTTCGCGCGGCGCGTGCCCTGGATTCTGTCGCTCCACGAGATGAACCAGAACCTCTTCGGGCAGTTGAGCGCGGCCAACACGCAGATTCTCAACATCGTCCAGGGCTACCCGGACTTCCAGCAGACGCTCGACGGCCTGCGGCGGGGCTGGCGCTTCGACAGCCTCATCCACGGCGACATCAAGTGGGACAACCTGCACGTCACCGTCGGCGAAAACGCCGGGGCCGTCCCCGACGCCGGGGGCGAAGCCGCGTGTGAAGGCGGAGAGGGCGCGGTTAAGGCCGAAGGGCGGGAGGCGGCGGCGGGGGCGGGCGGGGCCGAGAAGATGAGCCTGCGGCTCGTCGACTGGGAGCTGGCCGACTTCGGCGACGCCTGCTGGGACGCGGGCGCGGTCTTCCAGTCGTACCTCTCCTTCTGGGTCTTCTCGATGCCGGCCATGCCGGGCGTGCCCGCCGAGCAACTGGTCAGCTCCGCGCAGCACCCCGTCGAGAAGATGCAGCCGGCCATCCGCGCCTTCTGGAAGACCTACGTCGACGAGCGCGGGCTGGGCGCGGCCGAGGCGCGCGAGGCGCTGGAGCGCAGCGTCAGCTACTCGGCCGCGCGCATGATTCAGACCGCCTACGAGTACATGTTCCACGCGCCGCAGATCACGACGAGCGCTCTCTACCTGCTCCAGCTCAGCCTCAACATCCTGAAGAGCCCGAGGGAGGCCACGGCCAGCCTCCTGGCGCTGTGAGCCGCCGACGCCCGAGACTAAAGATGAGAGAGCAGCTAACGGCACAGCTACGGAAGATCGTCCGCGCCCTCGACCTGCGCCCGCCCGAGTCGTTCACGCTCGCGGGGCGCGTCTTCTCGCTCGCCGAGGCCGGGGCCGCGCACGCGCAACACGCGCACGGCTTCGCGCAGAACCCTCCGAACCCGCTCGCCGCGCTGCTCGAACAGGCGCTCTACCAGCACTGCTACAGCCGCACCTTCGACGGCGCGCTGCGCGACGAACAAGCGCACCCCGGCCACCACGGCGTCGACCTCACGCCCGCGCTCTCCGAGGCCAACGCGACGCGCGAGCGTTGGGACGCGGGCTGGCAGGTCTACCAGGTGCTGCCGTCGGGTCAGGTGATGGCGCACAAGGGCGGGCGCACGCGCGCGCTGTGGCCGGGCGAGTTCATCTCGACCGACGCGCCGGGGCTCGCGCCGCGGCCGGGGATGAACCTGAGCGTCTTCTTCATGCGCCAGACGACGACGATGCAGCCCGGCTTCTACTTCGCCTTCGGCGAGACGCAGCCCGAGGAGTTCGACAGTTTCAGCCTCGTGCGCTTCTACTGGAACCTGCGGCCCGAGGGCGCGGCCGCGCTCCTGCGCTCGGTCACGCGCGGGCTCAACCGCTTCCAGGTGCCGTTCCGCATCAAGTGCCTGACCAACTCCGCCTTCTACACGCGCAACGACTCGGCCGTGCTCTACGTCGACAAGCGCTTCTTCCGCGTCACCTCGCGCGTGCTGGCCGCCGTCCGCGAAGAGGTCTCGCGCCACCTGCGCCCCGAGACGCCCCTCTTCACCAAGCACCTCGCCGACGGGCTCGGGCTCGCCGAGGAGCCCTACACCGGCGAGAGCTTCGGCATGCAGCGCTGCCGCATCCTCGCCGAGGGGCTGCTCGGCGCGCACGCGCGCTCCCTGCGCGACGACGCGGCGCGGCTCGAAGAGGTCGGGCGTCACTTCGCGTCTTACGGCCTCACGCTCGACGCGCCCTACCTCAACCCGCGCTCCGTCGACCAGTACGAATTCCCGGCGGGAAGGGAGGCCGCGTGAGCGCGCCGCGCGACGCGACGTTCCTTGAGGCGGCCGACTACGTCGCCGCGCGCCTGTGCCGCGACGCGCTGTGGTCGGGCGGGCGCTGCAACTGGCTGGGCGACTCGATGGAGTTCGTCGGCGGCCAGTGGGCGGTCGCGCACCGCGCCTTCGGCCCCGACCTCTACTCGGGCACCTCCGGCGTCGCGCTCTTCCTCGCCGAGGCTTACGCGAAGACCGCCGAGCCGCTCTTCCGCGAGACGGCTGCGGGCGGCGCGCGCCACGCGCTCTCGCGCCTCGGGGAGATGCCCCCGCCGACGCGGGTCGGCTTCTACACCGGCCACACCGGCGTCGGCTACGCGCTGACGAGAATCGGCGAGCTGCTCGGCGAGCAGGAGTTCGTCGACCGCGGCCTGCAAGTCGTCGAGGCTTTGGCCGAAGTCGCGCCGGACGAGAGCGCGACCGACGTGCTGGCCGGCAGCGCCGGGGCCATCCCCGCGCTCCTGCACCTGCGAAAAAAGTACGGGCGCGAGCCGCTGCTCGAACTGGCGCTCAGGCACGGCGAGTTCCTGCTCGGGGCGGCGCGCAAGACCGCGTCGGGCTGGTCCTGGAACACCCTGAACGTCGCGGCCGAGCAGAGGAAGCAGGACCTGTGCGGCTTCTCGCACGGCGCGGCCGGCATCAGTTGGGCGCTGCTTGAGCTGTGGAAGGCGACGGGGCAGGGGCGTTTCCGCGTCGCGGCCCGGCAGGGGTTCGCGTACGAGCGGCAGTGGTTCGACCGCCAGCAGGAGAACTGGCCCGACTTCCGGGGGCTCTACGATTCGTGGTCGGGCACGGGCGGGCAGCCCGGCTTCATGACCGCCTGGTGCCACGGCGCGCCCGGCATCGGGCTCTCGCGCGTGCGCGCCTACGCGCTCACGGGCGAAGAGGTCTACCGGCGCGAGGCGGAGGCGGCGCTCCGCACGACGGGGCGCACGCTCGCCGCGCCCGCGCAGGGCGGGCAGGCCAACTACTCGCTCTGCCACGGCAACGCCGGCAACGCCGAGCTGTTCGTCTACGCCGCGCGCGCGCTCGGCGACGACTCGCACCGGCGGATGGCGGAGCAGGTCGGCCGCGCGGGCGTCGAGCTTTACCGCCAGAGTCAAAGCCCCTGGCCCTGCGGCGTCCTCCAGGGCGGCGAGACCCCCGGCCTCCTCCTCGGCCTCGCCGGCATCGGCCACTTCTACCTACGCCTCCACGACCCCGTCGGCGTCCCCCCCGTCCTCATCATCCTGCCGGAAGAAGAGGGAGAGAGGCAGTAGGCAGTAGTCAGTAGACAGTAGTCAGTAGAAGAAACCAGGCGGTGCGATTCAGCAATGGAGCTGACGCACCGCCTTTTAAACTACTGACTACTGACTACTGTCTACTGACTACTGCCTACTGTCTACTTCTTTCGAGGAAGATGGTGTCGTAGACGGCGCGCTGGCGGTAGCCGGCCTTGTGGTAGAAGGCGCGCGCGGGGGCGTTCAGCTCGTTGACGAGGAGGCAGACCGAGCCGGAGCGTCCGAGGAGATTGCGCGTCAGTTGCGAGAGGCAGCGCAGGCCGTAGCCGACGCCCCGCCGCTCGGGCGCGACGTAGACGCCTTCGAGGTACGTCACCTGCGGCGTCTCGGCGTACACCTCGGCCTTGAAGAGCAGCCGCCCGCGCGGGCCCGACACCCAGACGCGGCCGCGCTCGACCCGCCGCAGGTAGCGGTCGCGGAAGCCTTCCGGGTCGGCCTCCAGAGGGTTCACGCCGCTCTCCTCGCAGACCAGCCCGGCGTGGACTGGCAGCAGCTCTTCCACGTCGTCCGGCGTGGCGGGGCGCAGCCCGGGGACGGCCTCGCGCGCCTCGACCGGCCAACGCTGTTCGAGCAGAAGCTCGCGGCACAGGCGGCGCGGCTCCTGCCCGCCTCCGGCGTAGTGGCTCCAGAAAAGTTCGACCGGCCTCGCCTCGCCGAGGATGATGTGGCCGCCGTCGTGGCGCTGCGCCAGACGGGCGAAGGCCGCCGCGGCGCGCTCGCTGCGCGCCTCGACGAGTATGGCGTGGCCGACGAGCGCGACGCCTTCGAGGCGTCCCGCCTCGTCGCGGCAGGCGTGGAACGAGCCGCGGTTGAGCGGGCTCACGACCCCGTTGTCGCGGATGAGGCCGGACATGTTCACCGTGTGCAGCGGGCGCGCGTCGAGGAACGCCAGGACTTCGGCGGCGTCGGCGTCGGACAGCGGGCCGGCGGCGGCCGTCGCAGTCTTCGCATGAGCCCCACGCGGCGCGGCCGTCGCGGCCGCCCTCTCGCGGGCGTGCGGCTGGGCTGAGGGTGACATTCTAAAACCCCTTGTCTTCTGTCGCGCCCGTCGGGGCGCGCCGGGTGAGTCGCCGGGCCGTCGCCCGCCTATTTTTTCCTGGTGGAGTTCGTCGTCGTGGTCGTCGCGGGGGCGGTGTCCTTCACGACGGCCATCGCGGCGGTGACGTCGCCGGTGAGCGTCACGCTCTGCGCCCGCGCCGAAAAGTCGCTGACCAGCGTCCCGTCGCTCAACAGTGACCCGTCGCTCAGGAGCGAGCCGTCACTCAGCAGCGAGCCGTCGCTCAGGAGCACGCCGTCGCTCAGCAGCGAGCCGTCGCTCAGCAGCGAGCCGTCGCCGAGGAGCGTGCCCACGCCGAGGAACGGCCAGCCGTCGCCCAGCGCGCCGCCGCCGCTCGTCATGATGCTGTCGGCGAAGATGACGCCGCTCGACATCAGGCTCGCGTCGGCCATCAGAGCGCCGCTGCCGTCGACGAGCGTGGCGTCGCTCAGCAGGCTGCCCGTGCCGTAGACCTTCTGGTACTTCGTAATCAGCTCCGCCCCCGAGGCGGTGGTGTGGTCGAGGACGAGACCCCTCGACCAGCCGAAGGTGTGACCGGCGATGGTCGTCTGCGTGGCCGGCGCGGCCGCGCCCGGCTTGAGCAGCGGCGTGCCGAGCGGCATGGTCACGTTCAGCACCGAGGGGTTCCAGTACTGCGGCAGGTCTGTGCGGATGAGCTTCGCCAGCCTGACCGCGCCCTCGATGTTGAGCTGCCCCGCGCCCTGCTCGAAAGTGTTGAAGCCCGCGAGCGGCTGCGCCGTGTACATCAGGATGGCCTTGACCATGTTCGGCGTCAGGCGCGGGTTGTGGCGCAGCAGCAGCGAGGCCGCCCCGGCGACGAGCGGGGCCGCCATCGAAGTCCCGTTCATCGTCATCATGTTCCGGGTCTTGTCGAGGCTGACCCCGGCGTTGAGCAGAGGGTTGCTTACCAGCAGGTTGTTGTCGGCCGCCGCCGCCCAGATGACCTTGTTGCCGGGCGCGACGAGGTCGGGCTTGGCGAGGTTGTCGTGGTGCTTCACGCCCGCCTCGTCCGTCCAGTGGCCGCGTGTGGGCCCGCGCGAGCTGTAGGTCGTGACCTTGTCGTCCGAGCGCGCGTCGGTGCCGAAGGTATTCGACGCGCCGACCGTGATGGCCGACGGCTCGATGCCGGGCGAGTGAATCTGGCCGTAGACCTTCCTCCCGAGGGCGTCCTTGCCGTCGTTGCCGGCGGCGCAGACGACGACCATGCCGAGGTCGGTCATGCGGCGCACGGCGCGGCAGACGGGGTCGTTCCTGTAAGAGTCGATGGCGGGCATCCCCAGCGAGAGGTTGACGACGCGGATGTTGTAGATGTTGCGGTTGGCGATGACCCAGTCGAGCGCCTCCAGCAGCTTCGAGACGGAGCCGCGCCCCTGCGAGTCGAGCACCTTGACGTTGATGATCTGCGCGTCGTGGGCGGCCCCCTTGTACGCGCCGCCCGCGATGACGGAACTGCCGGCGGCGGCGGCCGCGACGTGCGTTCCGTGCCCGTAGGCGTCGAGCCTGCCCGTCGCCGCCTCGGTCGTGAAGACGAAGTTGCCGGTGACGCGCGTGGCGCTGCCGTCGTCGCGGTAGGTGGACTTGTGCCACGAGTCGACGCCCGAGTCGAGGACGGCGATGCCGACGGTCATGCGGTTGGTCGTCATGGCCGAGGTGTCGAGGGCGCGCGCCGCGTCCGCCCCCGTCGTCAGCGAGACGTGGCCGAGGGCGCGCATCTCGCGGTCGGCCGAGACGTAGGCGATGTCGTCGCGCGCCGCCAGCGCCTCGACCGCCGCGGCCGGCATCTCGACCACGCGCGCGCCGAGGTGTTCGTGGCGCTGCTTGACGCGCGCGCCGTGGGCGACGAAGGCCCCCTCCTGCTCATCCCCCCACTCGCCCTTCGGCTGGACGATGGCCGTGACCTTGCCCGAGCCGGCCTTCCGGGCGTGCTCGCGCAGGTCGGCGGACACCTTCGACGCGTGCCGGGGGTGTTCGTCCCGCCCGCGCCCGGAGCGACCGCTTGAGGCCGCCGCGCCCACGTAAGGGAGCAGCAGCAACGCGGGAATCATCAGCCAGGCGGTGAGACGGTAAAGTTTGTTTCTGTCCATCATTCTTTTCCCAGGGGCGGCAAATAAAATTGCGCGAGCGCACCACTCGTCGCCGTCAACCTTTTCAATCGCCATGCCGCGGGCGGCGCGGGGCGAAAACCCTGAAAACCTGGCCTTGTGCGCGACGGGGCGTCGCGGCGCGGCCGCGTACAGGTCAGGCAAGGTCAGGTTGAAGGGGGCGCGTCGGTCAATGTGGTGTGCGAGGTGAAAGTAGGCGGGTCGCGGGGAAGGATTAGAGGGGAGATGGCCCCGAGGTAAAGGTCGGAGCCCCGCAAAGGTCGACGCGGAGGCTGAGTCTCCGCCCGCGCGGTGGAGGGCGTCAGCGATTAGCCCGCCGGGCCGGGCCGGGCCGCCGTCGTCAGCTACGCCCCCGGCACTCGATCTTCGCCTCGTCGACGGTGCTGGTCGTCTGCCCGTTGGCGTTGACGGTGACGTGGAAGACGAGGCGGAGGAAGTAGTTCAGGGCGGGCCCCTGCGTGATGAGCTTGACGGTCGAGACGATGGTCGTCTCTGTCTGCGGGCCGTCGTTGTCGTTCACCATCTCGTTCGTCGTCGTGCCGACGCGGTAGTTGCTGCCGCTCGGGAACCCGGTGCCGCTCACGTTCTGATAATTCACGTGGGTCTTCAGGTGTGTGCCGCCGCTGCTGTCAATCGTGTAGTGGTTGGCGATGTGCATGTTGCCCTGGAACGTCACCTGGTCTCCGTTGCAGGGGTTGAGCAGGGTGCTGGTAAACGGGATGGTCTCGTTCGTCGTCGTCGTCGTGGCCTGCCCGAAGGCGGGCGTGCCCGCGGCGGCGGCGGCGACGAACAGGGAAATGCTCAAAAGCGCCCGGAGGCGCAGAAAAGTGGGCTGAAATTTCACGGTGATCCTCCTAAAGAATTGATTCTCGGGAGAGACTCGGCGGGAACCATAGTCTGACTATCTTGTGTATTTCTTGCGATAGTGAACTATTTTCGTCAGGAAAGGTGGCGCGGAGTTGTACAAATTTATTGGTAATGCGGGAGGCGTGATGAGCGTGCGGGCGTGGTTGCGCGGCGCGGGGGGGCTAACGCGGGGGCGATTGCGGCTTGAGCGAGAGCGGCGTCGCCCCTTTCGTGTAGGAGGCGTAGGCGCGGTAGCCGAGCAGGAGCGCGACGAGCGCCGCGAAGAGGAGCGGCTTGCGCAAGTCGGACTTGACGAGCAGGTAGTAGTGGACGACCCCGGCGACGGCCGAGAGGTAGACGAGCCGATGAAGCTTCTGCCAGCGCTTGCCGCCGAGCCGCTTAATCATCCGGTCGGTCGAGGTGACGGCGAGCGGCACCATCGAGGCGAAGGCCAGAAAGCCGACGAGGATGAACCGGCGGCGCGCGACGTCCTGCGCGATGGCCGCGGCGTCGAACGACTTGTCGAACCAGACGTAAGCCGTGAGGTGCAGCGCGCCGTAGAAGAAGGCGTAGAGCCCGAGCATCCGCCGCAGGCGGACGAGCCACTGCGCCCCCGTCCACTTGCGCAGCGGCGTGACCGCGAGCGTGAGGACGAGGAAGACGAGCGTCAGCGTCCCCGTCGTCCGCGTCACGAAGTCCAGAGGGTTCGCCCCCAGCCGCCCGCCCCGCCAGTCCCACCCCAGCAGCGCCAGCGGCACCAGCGCGTTGACGAACAGCAGGAGCCTGTAGAATTTGATGTCCATCGTAAGAGCAGTAGACAGTAGAAGTAGACAGTAGACAGTAGACAGTAGTCAGTAGAAAAAACTTCGTAGCCGGGCGGTCAGCGCCTCAGTGTCAACGCCCGTAAAGCAGAGCCTACTGACTACTGTCTACTGACTACTGTCTACTGTCTACTGTCTACCGTTTCCTCAGAAGTAGTACTTCAAATCCATCCCGTCGTAGAGGCTCGCGACCTGTTCGGCGTAGCCGTTGAAGGGGAGCGTCCGGCGGCGCGCGTACTCGCCGATGCGGCGCTCGTTCGACTGGCTCCAGCGCGGGTGCGGCACGTCCGGGTTGACGTTGGAGAAGAAGCCGTACTCCTCGGAGTTGGCCCTGTTCCAGGAGGTCGGCGGCATCCGCTCGACGAGCGTGAGGCGGACGACCGACTTGATGCTCTTGAAGCCGTACTTCCAGGGCACGACCAGCCGGACGGGCGCGCCGTTCTGCGGCAGCAGCGGCTCGCCGTAGATGCCGGTGGCGAGCGTCGCCAGCGGGTGCAGCGCCTCGTCCAAGCGCAAGCCCTCGACGTAGGGCCAGTCGAGCCCGCTTTCGTACTCGCCCAGCGCGGGGATGTTGCGCTTCGGGTCGTTGGCCGTCTCGAAGGCGACGTACTTGGCGTTGCCCTGCGGCTCGGCGAGTTTAATCAGCTCGCCGAGCGGGAAGCCGAGCCAGGGGATGACCATCGACCACGCCTCGACGCAGCGGAAGCGGTAGATTCTGTCTTCGGGCGGGAAGAGCCGCGTCAGCTCGTCGAGGTCGAAGACCTTCGGCCTGCCCACCAGCCCGTCGACCGCGACCGTCCAGGGGCGCGTGACCAGCGCCTGCGCGCGCCGCGCCGGGCTGTACTTGTCCGTGCCGAATTCGTAGAAGTTGTTGTAGTGCGTGACGTCCTGATAGCTGGTCGCCTCGTCGCCGGGCAGCCCCCAGCTCTTCGGCGCGGACTGCGGGCCCTGCGCGACCTCGCCCGCCGGGTTCGACACCTCGACCTGCGGGGCGAGGAGCTGCCGGTAGACGAGCCCCGTGGCGACGGTCGAGGCGGCCAGCGCCGCGCCGCGCAGGAAGTTGCGGCGACTGAGATACGCCTTCCTGTCGGTGATCTCGCTGCCCTTGATGTTGTCCGGCTTCTTTATCAGCATGATGTTCGCCCCCGTCCGAAACGCCCGACGCGGAAGTTACGTGCGCGCGCGCCGCGTCGGATTGGCCGTCGCCGCCCCGGCCTTCGCACGACCTTTTCAGACTTTGAGCCGCCGCCGCATCCGCGCGTTGCTCCAAGCTTCTCTCCGCCGCCCGCCCGCGTCAACCCGTCTGCTCGCAGACGCCCGCACCGCCGTCCGCGGACGCGCGGCAGGCCAACTATCCGGGGGCGCTGGGCATCTTAAAAGACACGAAAAACGCGGCTCTGCGAGGCGCTTCGGCGGTCTTGACCGAAGCATACAGGCCGGGTCTTTCGGGAGTAATCATGATGAAAAAAATAACCACTTTTCTAGCAGCCATCGTGTTGGCCGCAGCCGCGCTCGTCGCGCCGGCCGTTAACGTGAACGCGCAGTCGAAGAAGGGAACCCGGGCGCAGTCCGACGGGCGCGTCCGCGTGCCCCTGAACCTCGCCGTGCTCATCCAGGACGATCTGGTCTCGCGCGTGGGCAACGAGCTGCGCGAGACGGCCGACTTCATACGCACGCTCCCCGCGGGCTCGCAGGTGATGGTCGGCTACATCCGCACGGGCTCCTTGCAGGTGCGCCAGCCCTTTACCAGCGACCTCGAAGCCGCGTCGCGCGCGCTTCGCGTCCCCGCGGGCTCGACCGCCGTGTCGCCTTACAACCCCTACGTCCAGGTGCGCGACGCCGTCAAGCAGTTCCCGGCGGGCGGCGAGAACCGCAACGCGCTGCTCCTGGTCTCGGACGGCCTCGACACCTCGCGCGGGTTCGACTTCTCGTCCTCGGTCGACTCCGTCGACCTGAACCGCGCCGTGCGCGAGGCGAAGAGCCGCGGCGTCTCGGTCTACTCGTTCTATGCCCCGACGGCGGGTCTGACGAGCTGGAACGGCCGCGCCGTCAGCTTCGGCCAGAGCGCGCTCAACCGCGTCTCGGACGAGACCGGCGGACGCGCCTTCTTCCAGGGCACAGACTTCGTGACCTTCAACGCTTACTTCGACCGGCTGGCGAAGACGCTCAACGAGCAGGCCGGCAGGGCCTACTAAGTCACCCGGCCGTAAACTAAGGGTCGAACAACACGGGCGTCGCGCGGAGGCTTCAAAAGTCTCCCGCGACGCCCGACCTTTTTCGCGCGGAAAAGTTTTGCCCGCCCGCGCCCGGCGGTGTTAAAGTTCACGGCGGCCGGTGCCCGCGACCCTCGCGCCGCGCGCGCCGCGCCTTTGCTCACGCCATGAAAGGACAACACCCCGGCGAATACTGCCTGATGCTGGAAGGCTCGTACCTCGACGTCTCCGAGGCCGAGCACGCGCTGCGCGACCCCTTCATCGAGGACTGGGTCGAGCAGACGGGGCGCTTCCGCATCCACAACCTCAACGAGATGATGGTCGTGCCCGG
>DASVSK010000502.1:0-5344 GCA_036388135.1 Pyrinomonadaceae bacterium
GGCCGTAGGTGACGTGCTCCCCGCCGCAGGTGAGCGCCACGCGCTCGGGCGCGCGCGCCGCCTGCTCCTCGAACAGGCCGTCGATGCGGCGGCCTAAATCGTAGTCCCTCCGCGTCTCGTTCCAGTCCGAGAGGAGCCGCGTCTGCTCCTCCTCCTCCATCATGCTCAGCTCGCGTATGCGCGCGTCGGGGTCGGCCACGACCGCCTCCAGCAGCCGGCCGAAGTGGCGGCACATGCGGGCGGCGGTGGGCGCGTCGAAGAGGTCGCGGTTGTAGGCCAGCTCGCCTTCGAGGCCGCGCTCGGACGCGCGCAGGCCGAAGAGCAGGTCGAACATGGCCTTCCCGCTTTGCAGGTTGTAGGGGACGACCTTGAGGCCCGCTATCTCGCGCTCCATCGCGGGGTAGTTGAGCAGGAAGACGAACATCGCCTGGATGAAGGGCGTGCGGTTCGAGGTGCGCTCGGGCTGCAACTCTTTGACGATGAGGTCGAAGGGGAGGTACTGGTTGGTGTAAGCGCCGAGCGCCACGTCGCGCACACGGCGCAGGAACTCGCGGAAGGTCGGGTTGCCCGAGGCGTCGGCGCGCAGCACGATGGGGTTGTCGAAGAAGCCGACCACGTCGTCCAGCTCCGCGCGGTTGCGGTTGGCGATGACCGAGCCGACGGGCAGGTCGTCCTGCCCCGTGTAGCGGTGGAGCAGCACCTGGAAGACCGCGAGCAGCGTCATGAACTGCGTGACGCCCTCCTGGCGCGCGAGCGCCTGCACGCCCTCGTTGAGCGCCGCGGGGAAACGCACGTACTCTGAGGCCCCGTCCATGGTCTCGACCGCGGGGCGCGGCCGGTCGGAGGGCAGGTCGAGCGGGGTCGCGGAGAGCCCGGCCAGCTTCTCCCTCCAGTAAGAGAGTTGGCGCTCCAGCACCTCGCCCCGGAGCCATTCGCGCTGCCAGACCCCGAAGTCGGCGCACTGCACGGGCAGCGGCGGAAGCTCCGGCGACTCGCCCGCGGCGTGCCCCAGGTAAAGCTGCTCCATCTCGCGCAGCAGCACCCCGCCCGACCAGAGGTCGTAGGCGATGTGGTGGACGCTCATGATGAAGACGTGCTCCTCCTCGCCGAGCCGCAGCAGCTTGGCGCGCGCCACCGGCGACCTTGTGATGTCGATGGGGCGCTGAGCGTCCTCGTTCGAGAGCCGGAAGGCGGCGGCCTCGCGCTCCTCATCCGGCAGGCCGCTGATGTCTTCGACCGGCAGCTCGTAGTGCTCGTGGGGGTGGACGACCTGGACGGGTGTGTCGCCGACCATCTCGTAGCTCGTCCGCAGCGCCTCGTGGCGTCGCAGCAGGCCGTTGAAGGCCGCCTCGACCGCCGAGGCGTCGAGCGGCCCCCAGATGCGCCCCGAGCGGCACGTGTTGTAGGTCGGGGTGCCCGGCGTCAGTTGCTCGAACAGCCAGAGGTTCTCCTGCGCGAATGAGAGCGGCAGCACCCTCTCGCGCGGGACGGGGCGGATGGGCGGGACTTCGACGTCCTGGCCGGAGATGAGGGCGGTCTGGATGCGCTCGGCGAGGCCGGCGACCGTGGGCGACTCGAAGAGCGCCCGCAGCGGGAGGCTGACGTGGAAGCTGTCGCCGACCCTCGCCACGAGCTGCGTCGCGAGCAGCGAGTGGCCGCCGAGGTCGAAGAAGTTGTCGTTGATGTCGACGCGCTCGACTTGCAGCACGTCCGCCCAGATTCCGGCCAGCAGCTCTTCGAGGGGCGTGCGCGGCGCGGCGTAGCCGTCCGCCGACTCCGCGGCCCCCTCCGGCGCGGGCAGGGCCTTGCGGTCGACCTTCCCGTTCGGCGTCAGCGGCAACTGCTCCAGCAGGACGAAGGCCGACGGGATCATGTAGTCGGGGAGGTGCTGTCTGAGGTAGCCCTTCAGGTCCGCCGTCGACACGCCGCCGCCCTCCTCCGCGACGAGGTAGGCGACGAGCTGCTTGTCGCCCGCGCCGTTCTCGCGCGCGACGACGACGGCCTGCGCGACCGCGCCGTACCGGCTCAGCACCGTCTCGATCTCCCCCAGCTCGATGCGGAAGCCCCTGATTTTAAGTTGGGAGTCGGCGCGCCCGAGGAACTCTATCTCGCCCCCCGGCAGGTAGCGCGCGAGGTCGCCGGCCCGGTACATGCGCGCGCCCGGCTCCGGCGCGAACGGGTTGGGGATGAACTTCTCCGCCGTCAGGCCGGGCCGGTTGACGTAGCCGCGCGCCAGCCCGTCGCCGGCGATGTAAAGCTCGCCCGCGACGCCCGCGGGGACGGGGCGCAGGTGGGCGTCGAGGATGTAGACCTGCGTGTTGGCGATGGGCCGGCCGACGGGCACGGTGTTCGGAATCCCGCGGCCGGCGTCCACGTCGTGGCAGCAGGTGAAGGTCGTGCCCTCGGTCGGCCCGTAGCCGTTGGTCACGCGGCACCCGGCCAGCTCCCGCGCCGCCCTGTGGACGTGATGCGGCGAGAGCACGTCGCCGCCGGCCAGCAGTTGGCGCAGCCCCTTCAGGTCGTCGAGGCGGCTCTCCACCATCTGGTGGAACAGCCCGGCCGTCAGCCAGAGCACCGTGACCTGCTCCCCCCTGACGACCTGACCCAGCTCTTCCAGCGACGCCTGCTTCTGCGGGAAGATGACGAGGCGCGCGCCGTTGAGGAGGCTCCCCCAAATCTCGAACGTGGAGGCGTCGAAGGAGACGGGCGCGAATTGGAGGAAGACCTCTCCCGCGCCGAGGAGGGCGTAGCCGTTGCGCCTGACGAGGCGCACGACGTTGCGGTGCGTGACCGCGATACCTTTCGGCTTGCCCGTCGAGCCGGAGGTGAACATCACGTAGGCGAGGTTGTCGGGGCCGGAAAGATTTGGCGGGTTCTCGGCGGGGCATCTTACAACCCCGTCCTGCTCGGCGTCCAGGCAGACGATGTGCGCCCCGGAGATGGGCAGCGCGTCCTCAAGCGCCTCCTCCGTCAGGAGGATGACGACGCCGCTCTCTTCGAGCATGAAGGCCAGGCGCTCGATGGGATACTCGGCGTCGAGCGGGACGTAAGTCCCGCCCGCCTTAAGGATGCCGAGCAGCGCGACTATCATCTCGGGGCTGCGCCCCAGGCAGACGCCGACCCGCGCCTCCGGCCCGACGCCCAGCTCGCGCAGGTAATGCGCCAGCCGGTTCGCCCTCTCGTTCAACTCGCGGTAGCTGACGCGCTGCTCGCCCCAGGTCAAGGCGACGGCCTCGGGCGTCTCCGCGGCCTGCCGCTCGAACAGCCTCTGGATGGAGGCTTCGCGCGGGTAGTCGGTCGCCGTGTCGTTCCACGCCGTCAGGAGCTGGCGGCGCTCGCCCTCGGTCAGCAACGACAGTTCCGAGAGCCGCCGCCGCGGCTCGGCGACCGCGCCGGCCAGCAGCATCTCGAGGTGACCCGCCATGCGCGCGACCGTCTCTTCGTGAAACAGGTCGGTGCTGTATTCGAGCTCCCCCGTCATGGAAGGCTCGGAGTCGGTGATGATGAGCGTGAGGTCGAACTTGGCCGTCCGACTCGGGAGTTCGAGGCGGCTGAGGACGAGGCCCGGCGCGGTCAGCTCGGCCTCGGGCGCGTTCTGAAATGTGAACGCCACCTGATAGACCGGCGTGCGGCTCAGGTCGCGCTCGGGCTGCAACTCGTCGACGAGCTGCTCGAAGGGCAGGTCCCGGTGCGCCTGCGCCGAGATGGTCGCCTCGCGGACGCGCCCGAGCAGTTCCTCGAAGGTGGGGTCGCCGGAGAGGTCCGTGCGCAGCACCAGCGAGTTGACGAAGAAGCCGATCAGGTTCTCCAACTCCGTGCGGCCGCGGTTGGCGTGCGCCGAGCCGACCAGCACGTCCTGCTGCCCCGTGTACTTCCAGAGCAGCGTGCTCCAGCCGGCGAGCAGAACCATGAACGGCGTGACGCGCTCCTGCTGGCTCAGCCTCCGCACCGCGGCCGAGAGCGACGGCGAAAGGTCGAAGCGGTGTGTGGCCCCAGCGGACGTCTTGACGGGCGGCCTCGGCTTATCGGTCGGCAAATCCAGTGTGGCCGGCGCGCCCTTCAGACGCTCGCGCCAGAAGGCCCTCTCGCCCTCCAGCCTCTCGCCCGAAAGCCAGCGGCGCTGCCAGACGGCGTAGTCCGCGTACTGGACGGGCAGGTCTGGGAGCGGCGAAGGCCGCCCCGCCGTGAATGCTCCGTAGAGCGTGACGAGCTCGTGAATCAACACGGCCGTCGACCAGCCGTCGGAGATGATGTGGTGCGAGTTGAAGAGCAGGACGTGCCGCTCGTCCTCCTGCCTGATGAGCGCGACGCGCATCAGGGGGCTGGTCGAGAGGTCGAAGGGGGCGGAAGCCCCCTCGCTTAAAATCCGCCGCGTCTCCGCGTCGCGCTCGGCCGCCGGGAGGTGCCGCAGGTCGACGGGGCTGAGTTCGAGCCGCGCCTCGGGCGCGACCCTCTGCACCGGCTCGCCGCCGCTGACGGCGAACGAGGTGCGGAGGATTTCGTGCCGCCTGACGATTTCGTTGAGGCTCCTCTCCAGCGCCCCCAGGTCGAGCCGCCCGGAGACGACGACCGCGTCGGAGATGTTATAGGCGGCGCTGTCCGGCTCCCACTGGGCGGCGAACCAGAGCCTCTCCTGCGAGAAGGAGAGCGGCGGGTCGGCGTCGCGCGCCGCGCGGCCGATGGGCGGCGTCGCGGGCGATTCCAGGGACGTCTGCACTTCGCGCAGAAACTCCAGAATGTCGCCCTTGTGCTCGACGAGTTGCGCCTTCAGCTCGGGGGTCAGCACGCCCTGCGGAGCTTTGAAGCGCACCTGCCCGCCGTCCAGCCACAGCCTCACGCCCAACTGGCTGAGATCGGCGACGAGTTCCGAGACGTTCATAACACACCCTCCTCGGCAATGACGCCGGCCTCTTCGTCCTCACCCGCGCCGGCGCGCAGGGCCTCGGCCGCCCAGCGGACGGCCTCCACCGCTTTCGCCGCGCCGGCGACCGTCGAGGCTTCAAAGAAAATCTTGAGAGACACTTCAACCCCGGTCTTGTCCCGCAGGCGCGAGAGGAGCTGCGCGGCCAGCAGGGAGTGTCCGCCCAGGTCGAAGAAGTCGTCGTTGAGTCCGACTTTCTCGACGCCCAGCAACTCCCTCCAACACTCCGCGACCGTCCTCTCCAACTCCGTCTGCGGCTCCACGTAACTGGTGCTCTCCCTGACCAGACTCCCCATCTCGGGCGCTGGCAGGGCCTTGCGGTCGAGCTTGCCGTTGGGTGACAGCGGCATCCTCTCCAGCGCCACCACCGCGGCCGGCACCATGTAGTCCGGCAGCCGACGCCGCAGCCGCTCGCGCACCTCG
>DASVSK010000503.1:0-2168 GCA_036388135.1 Pyrinomonadaceae bacterium
CGTAAAGCCCAGCCCGTGCACCCCGCCCGACCCGACGGCCAGCAGCGACTGCACCACCTGATAGCCCGAGCCCTGCGGGTCGGCCCACGGGTCGAGGAAGGTCACCATCCGCTTCAGCCGCCACGGCACGAACAGCAGCAGTCCCGCCAGTCCCGCGAGCGCCGGGGCGGCGGCCAGCGCCATGTGCCTGAGCCGCGCGCCCGCCGTAAAGAGCATCGCCGTGCAGATGACCGCGAGCATCATCGCCGTCCCGAGGTCCGGCTCGGCCACGACGAGGAGCGCCAGCACGCCCGTCACCAGGACGGCCGGCATGAACGTCCTCAGGAAGTCGCCCTCGCGCCCCGCGCGCCGCTCCAAAAACCGCGCCAGGAAGATCGCCAGCGCGAGCTTGCAAAGCTCCGACGGCTGCAAAGAGAAGCCCGCCAGGCGTATCCAGCGCCGCGCGCCGTTGATCGGCGGGAAGGCGAAGACGACGACCAGCAGCACGACCGTCAGCGCGAGCAGCCCGTAGGCCAGCTTCCCGTTGCGCAGCCGCCCGTAGTCGAAGCGCATGCCGACGAGCATCGCGCCGAGCCCGGCCAGCGTCCACACGCCCTGCCGCACGACGTAGTGATACTGGCTGTGGTTCTCGCCCGCCGCGACGACGGCCGACGCGCTGTAGACCATGATGACGCCGAAGAGCGCCAGCGCCACCACGCCCGCGAACAACCACTCGTCTGCCTGTAACTTCCGGGCCATAAAAAACAGTAGCCGGCGGCCGGCGGTCAGCAGGAAGAGGGCAGCGCGTGCTTCTCTTCCGACTCCCGACTCCCGACCCCCGAGTCCTTCAGCTTCCCCACCTCTTCTTTGAACACGCGCCCGCGGTGCTCGTAGCTGGTGAACATGTCGAAGCTCGCGCACGCCGGGGCGAGCAGCACCGCGTCGCCGGGCTCGGCCTCGCGGTAGGCGCGGCGGACGGCGTCGGCCATGTCCGAGGCGCGCGCGGTCGGCGCGAACTCCCCCAGCTCCGCGCCGATGCGCTCGGCGTCCTCGCCGACGAGGACGAGCGCGCGCGCCTTCCTCCCGACGAGCGGCGCGAGCGGGGTGTAGGGCGCGTTCTTGCCGCGCCCGCCGAGAATCAAAACTATCCGCCCGGGCTCTTCCGCGAGCGCCTCGACGGCCTTGACCGCGGCGTCGACGTTCGTCGCCTTCGAGTCGTTGTAGAAGGTGACGCCGCCGACCTCCGCCACGCGCTCCAGCCTGTGCTCGACCGGCGCGAAGCGGCGCACGGTGGAGCGCATCGAGTCGGGGCCGGCCCCGCAGGCGAGCCCCGCCGCGAGCGCGGCGAGCACGTTCTGCACGTTGTGGACGCCCTTCAACTGCATCTCGTCGCGCGTCAACAGCACCCGCTCGCCGCTCCACGTGCGCGCGACCAGCTCGCGCCCGCGCAGGAACAGCCCCTCGTCCAGCTCGCGCGCGGTGCTGAAGAGGGTGACGTGCGCTTCGAGCCCCGACGCCCAGGTGGAGACGACGGGGTCGTCCGCGTTCAGGATCGCCACGTCCGCCGAGGTCTGGTTGCGGAAGATGCGGTGCTTGGCCGCGCCGTAGTCGGAGAGCGTCTCGTAGCGATCCATGTGGTCGGGCATCAGGTTCAAGACCACGGCCACGGTCGGCCGGAACGTCCTGACGGTTTCGAGCTGGTAGCTCGAAAGCTCGACGACCGTCCACCCGTCCTCGCGCGACGTCTCGACGAGCGAGACGAGCGGCGTGCCGATGTTGCCGCCGACCTGGACGGGCAGCCCCGCGTCCCGCAAAAGCTCCCCGACGAGGGTCGTCGTCGTCGTCTTCCCGTTCGTCCCCGTGATGCCGACGACGCGGCCGCGCAGGAAGCGCCACGCCAGCTCTATCTCGCCGATGACCTCCGCGCCCGCGCGCTCGGCGTAGCGGATGGGGATGCCCCTGGTCGGCACGCCCGGGCTCACCACCACCAGCTCTATCTGGTCCAGGAGCCACGAGGGCACGTCGCCCGCGAGCAGCTTGACGACGCCCTCGCCCTTGAGCGCCAGCGCCTCGTTCGACCAGTCGATGAACTCCTTCCGGTCGTTCAAGACGACGAGCGCGCCGCGCGCGGCCAGGAACCGCGCCGCCGCCACGCCGCTGCGCCCCGCGCCGATGACCAGGACTTTTTT
>DASVSK010000504.1:0-1954 GCA_036388135.1 Pyrinomonadaceae bacterium
GCTCGGCCTCGAAGGGCTTCGCGGCGCTCACGGAGTTGACGGCCTCGGGCAAGGCGGCCGAGGTCACCGACGGGATGCGCGCGGCGGCCGCGGCGTGGCAGGGCGCTCCGACCGTCGGCCCCTTGCGCGTCATCTGCGACCTCCCGGCGCTGCTCATCACGTTCATCATCACGGCGCTCGTCTACGTCGGCATCCGCGAGTCGAAGCGCGCGTCGAACATCATGGTGGCGATAAAGATAGGCGTCGTGCTGCTCGTCATCGCGGTCGGCGCCTACTACATCAACCCGGAGAACTGGAAGCCGTTCGCGCCCAACGGCCTCGGCGGCGTGCTGCGCGGCGTCTCGGCCGTCTTCTTCGCCTACATCGGCTTCGACGCCATCACCACCACCGCCGAGGAGTGCAAAGACCCGCGGCGCGACCTGCCGCGCGGGATGATCTACTCGCTCGTCATCTGCACGGTGCTCTACATCGCCATCGCGCTGGTGCTGACCGGCGTGGTCAGCTACAAGGAGTACGAGGGCGTCGGCGACCCGCTGGCGCACGCCTTCTCGGTGGCGGGCGTCGACTGGATGGCCGGCATCGTGGCGGTGAGCGCCGTCGTCGCCATCGCCACCGTGCTGCTCGTCTTCCAGCTCGGGCAGCCGCGCATCTGGATGGCGATGTCGAGGGACGGGCTCCTGCCCAAAATCTTCTCGTCCATCCACCCGCGCTTCAAGACGCCCTGGTTCGCCACCATCGTCACGGGGCTCATCGTCGCCATCCCGTCGCTCTTCATGAACCTGACGGAGGTGACCGACCTGACGAGCATCGGGACGCTCTTCGCCTTCGTCCTCGTCTCGGGCGGCGTGCTGATTCTGACCGGCAACGAGGGCGGGCGCTTCGTGCCCTACGTCAGCTCGCGCTACATCATCCCCGCCGCCTTCGTCCTCGTCTGGGGATTCATCATCCTCTACAGGCCCGAGATTCTTGACTACCTGACCAGCCTCGCGCCGGAGAACGAGGGCGAGGGCGCGCTCGCGGCCTTCAGCCACAAGATTCCTTACTGGGTCTTCGTCACCCTCTCGGCCGCGCTCACCGTGCTCTGCTTCGTGAAGCGCCTGTCGCTGATACCCGTCCTCGGGCTCCTGACGTGCGGCTACCTGATGACGGAGCTGGGCATCGTCAACTGGATTCGCTTCGGGCTCTGGCTGGCCGCGGGGCTCGTCATCTACTTCCTCTACGGCTACCGCCACAGCAACCTGAACAAGCGCGCGGAGGGCGAGCCGGTCGGCGGCTGAGCCGCGCGAAGGCTTGAGGTCAAAGGGTATGAGGTTCGTGCCAATCTTCCTCGCCGCCGCGCTCTCGGCGGCACTGTCGGCCGCGCCGCACGCCGCGCGCGTCGGCGCGAACTCACAGGCGGCGCAGGCGGCGCAGACGGGGCAGGCGGGCGGCGGCGCGAAGTCCGCCGCGACGGCCGCGGCGGCCGAGACGCGCTGCGACGTTTGGGTCTACGTCCTCGACCCCGACCCGCGGGGGGTCAACGTGCGCTCGGGCCCCGGCAAACAGTTCGCCGCCGTCGCCAAGCTGCCGCACGACGAGTACTCGCTGATGGTTCACGTCACCGGCGCTTCGGGGCAGTGGGTGCGCATCTCCGAGGCGGAGAGGATGGAGTCGGGCGACAGCGTCTTCAAGGGCGCGGGCTGGGTCTACGGCCCCGGCCTCGCCACGCAGACGAAGAATTACTCCGGCCTCGACCCCGAAGAGCCGCGCGTCAAGCTCTACCGGGAGGCGAGCAAGCGCAGCGCCGTCGTCCTGCGCCTGCCCAACGAGACCGAGGTCAATCTCACGGGCTGCAACGGGCGCTGGGCGCGCGTGCGCCACAAGAACGTCGAGGGGTGGCTCGACCCCGACTCGCAATGCCACAGCACCCTGACGACGTGCTCCTGAAGAGTAGACAGTAGTCAGTAGTCAGTAG
>DASVSK010000505.1:0-2476 GCA_036388135.1 Pyrinomonadaceae bacterium
CCGAAAATCGGGCGTAATTCGCCCGAAAGATTTTTTGAAGAAAAGCCTTGACAGCCCGGACGCCCGCCCGTATAGTCCGGCTCCCGTCGCGGTTGTTAAGGCAACCGTGACCGGCGTGGGGATCGGCAGGTTGAAGCGGAAACGCGACAATCTGAGGACAGCGACAAGCGGCAAAAGTCGTTGCCAGTGACGCCCCGGCCGAAGCCGAAAGGCTTGCGCAGGGAGGAGGCCGACGGGCATCTCCCAAGCCGCGCGGATAAAAACGCGACGGCGCTCCGAAGGAATAATTAACCATCGGGGTAGCGAACGCCGCTCAACTTCGGTTGAGCCTCGTTGTCCAGAACGTAGACTGGAGGTGGAGGTAAAGCCACCAGAACAAAAACCAAGAGGCGTCAGGTCTTCGGGCCTGAGAGGTTGACGGAAGTTAGCCCGCGCCGACCGGGGGTGAGCCACCGCTGGCACACGCTTCGGGATACAAAACAGGCGGCCCGTCGCGTGTACATGCAAAGGCTGCCGTCCCCTGAGTCGCTTCGGCGATTCTGAGGGATTCGGGGTTGGGCTGCTACTCCTCGTGGGTAGCAGCCCACTTCTTTTTGCGCCGAACCCTACCCGCCCGCCCGACTTCCAACCCAAACATTCAGGGGAGCGCCTGTACCCGGCGCGGAGATGTGGGTATGATGCGGGGCGTCTTCACGCGCGGGCGTTGGGCGCAAAAATTTGAAGGGGGAACAGGGTTAGTGGACTGGATGGCAGACCCGCAGGCATGGATCGCTTTCGCGACGCTGCTGGCGTTGGAAATCGTTCTCGGCATCGACAACATCATCTTCATCTCCATCCTGGCGGGTAAGCTGCCCGCCGCGGAACAGTCGCGCGCGCGTTACGTCGGCCTCGGGCTGGCGCTGCTGACGCGCGTGCTCCTGCTGTTCTCGATCTCGTGGGTCATCGGTCTGACCGAGCCGCTGTTCGGGCTCTTCGGGCGCGGGATTTCGGGGCGCGACCTGATCTTAATCCTCGGCGGGCTGTTCCTGCTCGGCAAGGCGACCTTCGAGATTCACGAGAACCTCGAAGGCGAGCCCGGCCACGCCTCGGCCAAGGTCAAGGCGACTTTCACGAGCGTCATCATCCAGATTCTGCTGCTCGACGTGGTCTTCTCTCTCGACTCGGTCATCACGGCCGTCGGGATGGTCGACAGGGTCGAGATCATGATCGCGGCGGTCGTCGTCTCAATCGCCTTCATGATGGTGTTCGCCGCGCCGGTCAGCGCCTTCGTCGCGCGACACCCGACCATCAAGATGCTGGCGCTCAGCTTCCTCCTGCTCATCGGCATGACGCTCATCGTCGAGGGCTTCGGGGTTCACATCCCGAAGGGCTACGTCTACTTCGCGATGGGCTTCTCCGTCTTCGTCGAGCTGCTCAACCTGCGCCTGCGCAAGAAGACGGTCCCCGTCGACCTGCACGAGCGTTACACGCCCGACGCGGGCGCGGCGGCGGCTCCCAAATAAAGACGGCCGGGGCGTGAGGCATAGAACGTCCCGGCGGCGCGCCCGAATCCGGCGACCGCGTCCCCCTCGACGCGGTCGCGGCGGCGCGGGTCGGAGTCCGAGACAGAAGCCGGTCGCAGGTCGCGGCCCGCGAAGAATCCCATGCTCACCGCCGGCCTCATAACTTCAATCCTGCTGAGCGTCGCCGCCCTGTGGCTGGCGCTCTCACGCGCGCGCGGGTCGGGGCGCGAAGTCGGGCGCGACGTGGCCGGGCCGGCCGAGCCGCACGGGTTGCTCTGGCGCGAGCTGGCGGAGCTGCGCGGCCGCGTGGAGTCGGAGGGGGAGAGGGTCGGGCGGCAGGAGGCGCGGCTCGACGCCCTGGTGGCCGCGCAGCGCGTGGCGAGGCGCGAGCTGAAGGCCGCGGTGAAGAAGCGCGCGGCGGAGAGAAAGCTCGCGGCGGCCGTCGAAGCGGCAGCGCCGGGCGGCGACACGGGGCGGGACGAATCGCGTGCGACGCCGCCCCCGCCGCTTCCGCCGTCGCAGCCGGTTAAGGCCGGGGACGTAACATCCGAGGCGTCGGGGCTCGCGTGCGTGATAAACGAGTTCTTCAACGCCACGACGCACCCGCGCGAGCTGCTGGGGCACGAGACCTTCGAGCGCGGCGTCGAGCTTCTGCGCGGCTCGGGGCTGCCGACGCACACCCTGACGGAGCGCGCGCTCGATTGCGAGTTGAGCGTCTCCTGCATGGCGCTCGAAGCTCTGGCGCGGCGCGAGGGCGACGACGAGGCGGTCGTCTCCTCGACCCTGCGCGACATCAACTTGCACTTCTACTGGCCGCGCTTCTTCGCCCTGCGCGCGCTCGCGGCACACGCCGCCGGCCGCGCCGTCCTCGCCCCGCTGCTCGCGCGCCTCAACCCGACGTGGCGCGAGCCCCTGCCGCTCGAACTGCTCCGCGAGTTCGTCGCCGCGCGCGTCGCCGCGGGCGAGACGCTCAC
>DASVSK010000506.1:0-7343 GCA_036388135.1 Pyrinomonadaceae bacterium
GGTCTGTGTCCGACGCGAACTGCGGCGAAACGGTCGTCGCGAGCGAGGCGTTGTCGTTGGTGCCGGCGGCCGAGAGCTTGCTCGTGTAGCTGCGAAGGTTGGCCTCGGGCGTGATCGCCCCCGCGACGAAGTCGGCCGCGAGGAACTCGCCCGTCCCGAAAGTCTCGCCGACTTTGGCGAGCAGGCTCAAAGCGCCAGTGACGGCCGGGCCCTGAAGATACGCGTTGTTGTTCAGGGTCAGGTTCATCGTGCTGCTCGCACCCGGAGGCAGGAAGACAACCGCGTGGCGCGTGTTCGTGGCCGTCGGGTTGCCGCCGGTCATCTGGTTCGAGAAGACGTTGTTCCTCACGTCTAAACCGCGCTGACTGGAGCTGACGATCATGAACGCGGCGGTCAGGTCGGTGCCGGTCGCGCCGGGCAGAGTGCCGAACAGGTGAACAGAGTTGTGGTAGACCTTGTGCCCGCCGCCCGTTGCGACCCTGATGCCGTAAGCGCCGAAGCCGGTGCCCCCGCCTCCGAAGCCCGCCGTCTGGTCGTTCCTGATGTCGTACACGAAGTTGTTCTGCACGACGTGGTTGCTGCCGCCGCCCATGTTGATGCCGATGGCAGGCCACGTGTCGGGCGCGTTGTTGTGGACGCGCGCGACCCTGTTCTTCTCGACCTTGAGTGTGGTGGCGCTGCTGAGGGTGCCGAGCGAGACCGCCTGACCGGCCCCGGCCGAGTTGCCGGCGACGAAGCCTTCGACGTGGACGGTGTTGCCGGAGACAACGCCGTCGGCCGTGCCCGACGCGATGACGCCGGCCGAGTAGACCTGGTCGGCCGCGAGCGTCGTCGGGTTGCCGATGTCGTTGTCTTTAATCAACAGGCCGGGGAAGACGGTCGTCGCCGCGCCCTGCACGGCGATGGCCCTCCCGGCCGTGTTGACGCTGTTGTTCTGAATCAGAAGGTTGGTCGCCGTGGCGGGGCTGCCGATGGTCGTGCTGACGGAGGTGACGGGCGAGGGCGCTGCCGTCACTCCGGCGGAGTTCGCGCCCGCGTAGATGCCGTAGGTCGTGTTCTGTGAGCCCTCGGGCGCGTTCGCGCCGGAGACGTTTCTGCCGGTCGCGCTCCCCAACACGTTAAGGTTCTTGACGGTGTCGTTGTTGGCGGTCGTCGCGCCCGTCGTCGCCAGCGCGATGCGGACGGCGGACGTGTAGTTCGTCGTATTCGAGGCGGTGTTGCGAATCGTCAGGTCGCGGTTCGTGCCCGGCGTGTTCGGGTTGTCGCCGTCGACGGTGACGTTACTCGCGCCGTTGAGCTGGATGACGCCGAGACCGCCCGCGGGGTTGCCGCTGACGGAGACGCCGTCGCTGACGGGGCGAATCAAAACGGACGTGTACGACGCGGGGCCCGCGCCGCTGCCGTTGAGGGTCGCGGGCGTCGTGCCCTCGGTCGTGCTGGCGTTGATGCTGACGGTGACCGCGCCCTGATGCGTGCCCGCGTTGACGGCGTCGAAGGCCGCCTTGAGCGTCGCGTAGGCCGTGGGGCCGGCCGTCCCGGCCGTGGCCGTGACGATGACTATCGGGCAGATGGTGAAGTTGTAAGTGACGTCTCCGAGGTCGGTCGCGCCGTCCTGCAAGTGCACAGTCGCCTTGAGCGTGCCGCCGCAGGTGAGCCCGGCGTCGGCCGTGAAAGAGATGGGCTGCGTCGCCGTCCCGCCCCCTCCGTTGATGACGCCGTAGCTCGCGGGCGCGCCGGGGCTCGTGACGCCGCCGGTCGCCTGAAGCGTCGCCACGAGATTGCTCGTCGCGCCGGCGCCGTTGTTCTTCAGGCCGAAGCTGACCGTGACGGTCTCGCCGGGGTCGACCGCGCCGTTGGCGTTCGTGTCGGTCGTGAGCGACGCGCCGCTGGCCGCCATGCTCGCCACGCCCTGCAAGCAGGGCGAGACGTTCGTGGTGTTGCCGTCGGTGATTTGGAAGCTGTTCGAGGTCGGGGCGTAGCCGACCCTGCTCACCGTGTAGGTGTGGCTCCCGAGAACGAGCGCGACGTCGAGGACGCCGGCGGCGGACGTGATGCCGGCCGCGGTCCCGTCAACCGAGACGGCCGCGCCGCCGACGTTGGCGGCCGACGTGCAGTCCGTGACGACGAAGTGCGCCGTGCCGCCCCTGATACAGTCCGAGACGGTGGTCGTGTTGCCCTCGGTGACGTTGAAGTTGCCGGTGGCTACGCTGCCGCCGGGCTTTGTGATGCTGTATGTGTGCGCGCCGGGGGCGAGCGCGGCGTCGTAGGTGCCGTCGGTCGCGGTGACGCCGTAGGTTACGCCGTCGATGGTGACCGCGGCGTTGGCCATCGTGGCGGCGCTCGTGCAGTTGGTCACGGTGAAGCGCGCCGTGCCCTTCGCGGGCGCGGTGCATTGCGCGAACTTGAAGCTGCCGACGCGCGTCTGCCAGCCGACAGGGCTCGCCGCCTGACCGGCCGCGGTGTAGTACTCGCCCGTGTACCAGAAGGTGCAGTCGTCGGCCGGGTCGACTGTCAAGGCGGAGTAGTCGCCCCAGCGGTTGCCCCCGCTCGTCTGCACGCCCGTGCCGTCGATGAGCGTCGCCTCGCCCTGGCCGAGACCGCCCGGCGGGTCTGTAGCGAGGCGGCCCGCGTAGCGTATGCCGGGGAAGACCGTCGTGCTCGACACGTTATAGCCGACGGCCAGGTTGCCCTGGTTATCAGCGGCCGCGCTGCCCATCCAGCGGCTGACGCCGTCGGCGGGCGCGAAGGTGGCCTGCTCCTGCACGACGAACGGCCCGCCCGCGGTGCTGCGAAGCTCGTAGTAGCGCGGCGCGGCACGAAAGGTTCCGAAGGTCGTTGACGCGGGCGCGCCGACGGTGTGCGTCGTGACCAGCGTCTCGAAGCCGCCGCGGTTGCGGTACTGGAGGCGGTGCATGAGGCGGTCGCTGATGGCGTCGAGGCCCGTCGCCGAGGTCGAGGGCGATGGCTGCGGCACGGCCGCGCGCCCTTCGACGCCCCCCTGCGGCGTGACGATGCTGAAGGGCGCGACGGCGAGCGGCACGGCGTATGTGCTCTCGGCGCGCTCGGTGAAGGTCGAGTTGGCGGGCGTCGTGAAGTCCGAGTGAAAGTCGAAAAGTCGAATGCCGTTGGCCGGGTCGTTGAAATCGGGCGTCGTGAAGTAGATGAAGGTGTTGGGCCTGCCCGCGGGCGGCGGCGTCAGGCCGTCGAGGTCGGACGGCAGCATGCCGCCTATCGCCTCGGGGTACGCGCTACGGTTGAGGTCGAAGTAGATGTAGCTCGCCGCGGGGTCGCCCGCGAGCATCTTGACGCGGTCGAAAGAGTAGACGCCCGTGCCGTTGAACGACCCGCCGTTGGTGAACTGGTGCACCATCATGTAGTAGCCGTCGGGCCACACGCCGAAGTGCGGGTAGTCCGGGAACTCGTTGCCGGGCGTGACGAAGTCGTAGAGGTAATAAGCGCCGGTCGGGTCGCCGGTCTTCGAGACGGCGATGCACTCGTGGTACGGCGCGGCGGACTGGCTCGCGAAGGCGAACTGGCTGAGCATCCAGCGGTCGGCGAGCTGGTCGTAGAGGACTATGGGGTCGCCCCGGTCGGGCTGCGCGCACTGTCCGCCGAGCGGGGCGAAGAGGCTGCTCAGCTTGAAGGGGGCCGTCAGGGGCGTGCCCGCCTTGTTCCAGACGCGCACGAGCAGGTTGTCCATCTGCACGTAGTGGTCGGGGCCTACGTCGCCGTTGGTGTCGGGCGGCGAGAAGTTTCCGAATCCCGCGGCGATGTTATCGGCGCGGCCGAGTCCCTCGAAGGACACGGTCGGCAAGGGCATGTTGGGCGCGGGGAGGGTGAGTTGTAGCGCCGTGTCCCGCTTCGATCCCCTGGCGGCGGCCTCGTCGGCGGCGGCCTTCGCCTGCGGCGTGACGACACGCGTCACCTTATTCTTAGGAGCCTTATTCCTCTCCTCCTCCTCCTCCTCGGCGCGCGACTTACGGCGGGACGGCTCAGGCGTCCGCTTCGCCACCTCCGTGAGCGGGCGTGAAACGGCGAAGTGGGCGGTCCGCGCGGTGATAGGTTTGGGTCTTAGTCCCGACTGCCAGGGCACCTTTGTGCGAACGGCCTTCCCTTCCGCCCTTCCCGACTCCTTGCGAGCTTCGGCGGCACTCTTCTCTTCTTTCTCTACCCCGTTCTTCTGGGCGCGCTGACTCTGCGACAGCAGCGCCAGCGGTGCCAGCGCGAGCAACGCGAACAGAAGCCACCTCGCATGTCTTATATATTTTGAGACGGGGGGCAAGCCATTACGATTCATCGGACGTTCCTCAAACGAGCATCACGCGCAAAGCTCAGCCGAGCCAAAGTAAGGCAACGCCTCGGCCTCCAGGGGTCGAAGGGAACTGGCCGTCCGCTGCTGCTGTTTTTGTGAACCGGATAGGACGAGAGTTTAATTACTTAGCTAGAACATCCGCGGCGGCACCTTAGCTGCCCATGGGTCGAAGACGTGTCGCAGGCGACGTCTGAGGTGTGCGGCGCGCATACTAGCACCAGCAGCATACGTACGCAAGCGCATGCAAGCCTCAGCCTCACGCCCACTATCATTAACTCGGCGAGCAGCTCGCGCCACGCATCACAACCTCATGAGCCCGACCGCGAATCACGCGGATGTCATTAAATAACCGGCCGCCAACCACTATGACCACGAGCACCCGAGAATCACCGCCGCCTCTCTCAGCGTCTCGCAGGATACGGGACACGGCGGGGCGTACTCTCACTACGTGATAGACGGCCGGCGAGGAGGTAGGGGCGGTCGCCTACATCTCTCGCCTCGCCAACTCCACCGGCGGGTTTACTTAGCGCGCACGGGAACTCCGGCCCGATCAGGTGATTGTACGGGTCGCCCGAGACTTGAACCTTCCTCCCGAACCCCGCTTAAAAGGAACAATACTTAAATCAAGCCGCCGCCGAAAGGGCGGGGCGCAATCTGGCTGAATTGTTGGGCAGGATTCTTGATTTCTGGCAGAGGGCTATTTTTAGGCGAAGCCCCGAAGATGGAAACACCGCGCTTTCTTTTCGTTATTCACCATTTAATTAATCCTTTAATAAATCCTTTCAAGAAAATTTGATGTCGTTTCAAGCCTGATTTTAAAGATTTTCATCCACTCTTACGTCTACACTCCGCGCCGCTAGATGAAATTCCCCCGCGCGTCACGGCCCCCGTCGGCCTCAAAGGTTTAAGTCAACAACAACGAAGGAGAATGTCATGCTTAAAGGACTCAAACGCAAACTCGTCGTCCTGTCCGTGCTCGTCGCCGCCTTCGCGGCCGTCTCGTCCGCCCCTACCTCGCACGCCCGGGGCGGGGTGTTCTGTGTCGACGCCCCCATGGAATCCGGCTGCTATGGTGTGGTTTGCTGCAACCAGTGGGGTGGTTGTTGGTGTGGGTGAAGAGCCTGAAATAGAGGGCTCGAAGAGAAGATGGCGGTGCCGGGAGGGGCTTCGGCCTTGCTATTAGTCGCCGACCTCCTCCCGGCACCATCATCTCTTATTTTCGTTTTCTCAACGGGAAACCTCATGAACAACCTGACCAAAAGAATTGAACTGCTTGCCAACGTTGCAATCATTATTGTCGCCCTTCTACTCGGCGGTGTGTTGGTCAAGCGATACCTGTGGCCGCAAGCCGAATCGCCGCAGGCTCAAGCCCGGATTCAGCCCGGGACTAAACTTTCGGTGCCGGGGGTCGAATGGGGTAAGAACGAGCGAACGTTACTACTGGTACTTTCTACGACCTGCCACTACTGCACGGAGAGTTCCCCGTTCTACCAGAGACTCGCTCAGGAGAAGGCTAAGAAGGGAGGGGTGGGACTCGTAGCCGTCCTGCCCCAGAGCGTCGACGAATCGCAGAAGTACTTAAGCGACCTCGGCGTCCCGGTCGACGACGTCAAGCAGGCCGGCCTCGACGCCGTCCAGGTCAGGGGGACGCCCACGCTCATCATGGCCGACCGGACGGGCGCGGTGGTCGAGTCATGGGTGGGCAAATTACCCGCCGAGAAAGAGGTTGATGTGTTGAATCTCTTCTTAGGGAGAGGCCCAGGGGATAGGGAGCTTCACGGCCGGAACAGGTGGGGTGAAGACGTAGAGTAGGGTAATTACCCTACCCGGTCCAGTAAATAAAAGAAAGAGAAAGAATACTGGACACGAATCCTGCCGGCTCGACGCCGGCGAGCGGTTCGGCGCGCATTAGTGGGCGGGTGTGGTGCCTCGTAGTCGAAAAGAGTTTCCGCCTTCATACGGCCTCCCTCCGCGGCTCGCCGCGTGACGCCCGGCGCTCGCTCCTGAGCCGCGCGACGTTCATCACGTCGGCGTCTCCTCCGTCTACGCGCCCGGCTCATAGTGGGCGGGGTGATGCAAAAATAGAGCCCGGGACGGAGCTTCGAGTCAGATGACAAGGTGATCCGGTACGCGCGGACACAGGAGGAAGAATTCTTACACGGGGTCGAAGCACACAATTTATTCATCCCGCCTGAAGGTAGGGCCGGGCAGAAGATCGGGGAGGCCATTCAATAATGCCGACGAGTTGAAGGCGCAGCCTATGATGTGCTTAGAAGCGCACTGGCACTACCACACCCTACGGGCGCTCGGAGACACTCGCTTCGATGGCTCGGGAACGTGCCCCACAGGGGATATGTCGGAAGCCCTTCTAGGACACGCCCCCGAGGGTTCACCTCCGGCTCCGTGGTGAACCCATTAAGATCGGGCGACCTTAGGTCGTATGCGGGTCGTCAAAGATACTACGTATTTATTCTCCACATATTTTTGCCGGCACCTTGACTTCCCTTACAAGTTCGAGGAAACGTTCGCCGCATAGTTTTTTGAATCGTGGATTAGTGCCAATGAATACGACGCGATTGGACCGCTGATCTATCGCCTGTCGCAGGTGAATCAATGCCTCCTCGGCCTTGCCGAGCCGGGCGGCCGTCTCGGCCAAGTCATAATACTGAATCTTCTCGCCGTCGGGCGGGTTCCGCTGAAGCTTCTCCTTGCTCTTGAGAAACTCCTCCCACTTGCCCCCGGGTGTGTCGCGGTAGGCCGCGGCGCTCTTGTCCCCCCCTTCGGCGAAGTTCACGATGGCCTCATCGTAGTGCCCCAACTGTTCGAGGGCATACGCGAGGTAGGTGTTCGCCCTCTGGAAGTACGGGAATATTCGGAGGGCCGCGCGCGCCTCGTCGGCGGCCTGTTTGAAATCGTGAGTGTAGTACGAGACGTAGGCTATATTGGACCTGATGATCGGGGAGTGCAGGTCGTACTCCAGCGCCATTCTCGCCTTGTCGCGGGCCTCCTTATATTTACCCCTGACGAGCAG
>DASVSK010000507.1:0-3300 GCA_036388135.1 Pyrinomonadaceae bacterium
CGCCGAGCGGAGCCCTACTGACTACTGTCTACCGTCTACTGTCTACTCAAGCCCCTACGTCTCCCTTTCGAGAATGTAGGACGGTATCGAGCGGAGCCCGTCTGTGTACTTCGAAGGGGCGACGCCTTCGAGCGACTTGACGGCGGCCTCGGCGTAGGAGGCGGCGCAGGCGCGCGCGCGTTCGAGCGCGCCCGCCTTCTCGGCCGCGCGCACAAAGTTCTCGCGCGCCGCCTCGCCGTAGGAGCCCTCGCGCATGACGGCCTGCACCTCCGACTTCATCCGCGGCTGCTCTTCGAGCAGGTAGATGAGCGGGAGCGTCAGCTTGCCTTCGAGGAGGTCTGCGCCCGCGGCCTTCCCCAGCGAGTCGCCGTCGGAGGTGAAGTCGAGCAGGTCGTCGACGAGCTGGAAGGACATGCCGAGGTTCATCCCGTAGTCGCGCAGCGCGCGCCCCTGCGCGGGCGTCGCGCCGCCGAGGATGGAGCCGATCTCGCAGCACGCGCTGAAGAGGTACGCGGTCTTGCGCCGCAGCACGTCGAAGTACTGCTCCTCGGTGACGTCGGCGCGGCCGAGCAGCGTCAACTGCAACAGCTCGCCCTCGGTCATCTTCCGCGTGACGGCGGTCAGGATGTCGAGCACCGGCAGCGAGCGCTCCTGGAGGCTCGTCTCGAACGCTGACATGTAGAGCCAGTCGCCCATCAGCACCGCGGCCTGGTTGCCGAAGCGCGAGTTGATGGAGGGGCGGTTGCGGCGCGTCTCGGCGTTATCGATGATGTCGTCGTGGACGAGCGTGGCCGTGTGCAAAAACTCCATCACGGTCGCCATGCGGACGACGTTCTGGCGCGAGGCGTCGCCGCCCGCCGCCCGCGCCGAGAGCAGCGTCAGGGCGGGGCGCACGCGCTTGCCGCCCGAGGCGCGCAGGTAGTCGCCGATGTAGGCGATGACCTGGATGTTGGAGCGCGCCTGCCGCCCGAACTCCTCCTCGACGAGCGCCAGCTCCGACGCGACCAGGCTGAAAATGTGCCTGGCGGTCATCTGCCTGTCCTCGACCGCCGCAGTGTTCCCGGATGTGTTCATATGTTGGGAGTGAATGATGATTGGTGATCGGTGAATGGAGAAAACCCGACCCGCTTTCTTCTCCATTCACTATTCACCGTTCGCCGTTCACTAGTTCGACCTGTAGTTCGTGTACTGCATGTTGATGCCGAAGTCTTTGGCCTTGAGCTGGGCGATGACGTCCTGGAGCGTGTCGCGGTCGCGCCCGGTCACGCGGACGACGTCGCCCTGGATAGCGGCCTGCACCTTGACCTTGGTCTCCTTGATGAACTTGACGATCTCCTTGGCCTTGTCCGAGGGGATGCCCTGCTGGATGGCGACGTGCTGGCGGACGGTGCCGCCCGCGGCCGGCTCGACGCGGCCGTAGTCGAGCGCCTTGAGCGGCACGCTGCGGCGGACGAGCTTCTGCTGGAGGATGTCGTTCATGTTGCGGAGCTTGGTCTCGTCCTCCGCGTTGAGGATCAGCTCCTCGCCTTCGAGCCTGACCTCGGCGTGGCTCCCCTTGAAGTCGAAGCGCTGCCTGACCTCTTTCATCGCCTGGTCGAGCGCGTTCTTGACCTCGGCCATGTCCACCTGCGAAACGATGTCGAATGAGTTCTGCTGGGCCATAAGAAAGTGTGGTGTGTGACGGGAATCAAAGGCTCCGTCGGTCGAAGGGCGACTCTCAAAAATCATCCGTCCCGCCGCCGTTCACCGGTCACAGCTTTTATAACATTTACGGGCGGTCAGGAAAAGTTTGATTGCGCCGCGCGCGACGCGGGAGTGCGCGCGGCCCGCGCGGCTACTCGGCGGCGGGGTCGATTCCGAAGAGTCGCGCGAAGTTCTCGCAGGTGACGCGGCCCAACTCATCGTGGCCGACCCCGCGCAGCGCGGCGAGGAAGCGCGCGGTCTCGACGACGAAGGCCGGCTCGTTGCGGCGGCCGCGCAGGGGCACGGGCGCGAGGAACGGGCAGTCGGTCTCGACCAGCAGGCGCTCCGCGGGGACGACGGCCGCGACCTCCCGCAGCCCCTCCGCCTTCTTGAAGGTGACGTTGCCCGCGAAGGAGATGTGGAAGCCCAGAGCGAGCGCGGCCTCGGCCAGCCCCGGCCCGCCGCCGAAACAGTGCATCACGCCCTGCGTGCCCGAGCCGCTCAGCTCGCGGCGCAAAATCTCCGCGGTGTCCTTGTCCGCCTCGCGCGAGTGGATGATGACGGGCAGGCCCTCTTCGCGCGCCAGGCGGAGCTGCCGCGCGAAGACCTCGCGCTGCGTCTCGCGCGGCGAGTTGTCGTAATGGTAGTCGAGCCCGATCTCGCCCAGCGCCACCACCCGTTCACTCCCCCGCAGGACTTCGAGCAGGCGGCGCTCGGCCGCGTCGTCGTAGAGCCGCGCGTCGTGCGGGTGGACGCCCGCGGCCGCGTAGACGCCCTCGTACCTCTCGGCCACGGCCGCCGCGCGCTCGAAGTTGCCGCCGTGCGGGTCGCCCGTCCCCACGTTCAGAATCGCGCGCACCCCGGCCTCGCGCGCACGCGCCACGACCTCGTCGCGGTCGGCGTCGAACTCCTCCCCGTCGATGTGCGCGTGGGAATCTACGAACATGGGAAATAGTAGACAGTAGTCAGTAGACAGTAGTCAGTAGAAAAGCATCAGTAGTCGAATCATTCGGGTGTCAGTGGCCGCGACCGCAGGGCGGAGCCCTACTGACTACTGACTACTGTCTACTGTCTACTGTCTACTTTTCATTTCAGCCTCGTCCCGTTCGGGACGTCTTCGGCGAAGTTGGCGAGGACGGGGCGGCCCTCTTCGCCGACGGAGGCGGCGAGCACCATGCCCTGCGACTCGAAGCCGCGGAGCTTGCGCGGCTTGAGGTTCGAGACGATGATGAGCTTGCGGCCGACCAGCTTCTCCGGCTCGTAGTGCTCGGCGATGCCGGCGAGTATCTGGCGCGGGGCGGCCTCGCCGACGTCGACGGTGAGGCGCAGCAGTTTGTCCGACTTGGGCACGCGCTCGGACGTCAGCACCTCGCCCACGCGCAGCTCGACCTTCACGAAGTCTTCAATCGTGATGTGGGCTGCGACGCCCTCGGGCGCTTGCGCCTGTGTGGCCTGTGACGCGGTCGCGGGCTGCGCCTCGGTCGCGCCCTGTTGCGGCGGCCGTTCCGGCTTGACGTCGTCGGCGGTCGGCGCGCCGGGCACGGCCGCCTGCGTGGCGTGAGCGCCGCCGTGCGTCGGTGAAGGAGGCAGCGCCGACTGCGCCTCCGCCTCTTTACG
>DASVSK010000508.1:0-1953 GCA_036388135.1 Pyrinomonadaceae bacterium
GGAGGTGCAGGTAGACCGACTCGCCCTCCTTCCCCTTCATCTCCTCGGATTCGAGGACGGAGCGGACGAGCCCACCCGCCGCCGCGTCCAGTTCCTTAAGGAAGCCCTCGTCCGCGCGCTCGTCCTTGAACACGGCCACCGCCAGTGCCTGCACGTCCGCCTCGGCGAAGCCGCCGACGCTCGTTTGAATCTCCATAGTCTGTTTTTTCTCCCCTATCCTTTCACGCGTTCCTTCAACTGCGCGCGCGTCTCGCGCTCGACGGTGCGGCGCATCTCTGTCTCTCGCTTGTCGTAGAGTTTTTTACCACGTGCCACGCCTATTTCAAATTTGACGCGCCCCCCCTTGAGGTAGACGCGCGTGACGACGAGCGTCATGCCCTTGACCGTCGCCTGCTCGTCGAGGCGCTCGATCTCGCGCCGGTGCAGGAGGAGCTTGCGCGTGCGCGTGGGTTCGTGGTTGGTGCGGTTGCCGTGCGAGTAGGGCGAGATGTGCGCGTTGAAGAGCCACGCCTCGCCGTCGCGCACCGAGACGTAGGACTCCTTCAACTGTATCTGCCCGGCGCGGATGCTCTTCACCTCCGTCCCCTGGAGCGCGATGCCGGCCTCGACACGGTCGTGGATGTGGTACTCGTGCAGGGCCGAGCGGTTCGTCACGAGATTCTTCTCTTCGTCGGACATAAGTCAGTAGACGGTAGCCAGCAGTCAGTAGTCAGTAGAAAAACTTTTCAGGCGGCCGGGCGGCCTGTCAGCGTCAGCGGCCGCGGCGCGGAGCGCTACCGTCTACTGACTACTGTCTGCTTCCCCTTTGAGCGGCCTCGTCATCAGGCTCTCGACCGCGGCGCGGGCCGCCTTGCCGTCGTAGAGCACGGCGTGAACCTCCTCGGCGATGGGCATCTCGACGCCGCGGCGTGCGGCGAGGAGTCGGAGGGCGCGGGCGGTGCGGACGCCCTCGGCCACCTCGCGCATCCCCGCGAGGACGTCGGCGAGCGAGTGCCCGCGCCCCAGCTCATGGCCGACGTGGCGGTTGCGCGAGAGGCCGCCCGTGCAGGTCAGCACGAGGTCGCCGAGGCCGGCGAGCCCCATCAGCGTTTCGGGACGCGCGCCCTCCGCGAGCGCCAGACGCGTCATCTCCGCCAGCCCGCGCGTGACGAGCGCCGCCACGCTGTTGGCCCCCAACCCCAGCCCCGCGACCATCCCCGCCGCCAGCGCCATCACGTTCTTCGACGCCCCGCCCAGCTCCGTCCCCACCACGTCCGGGTTCGTGTAGACGCGAAAGTTTCCCGCGCTCAACGCCTGCTGCACGGCCCTCCCGAGCGCTTCGTCGTCGGAAGCGGCCACCACGGCCGTCGGCTGCCCCGCCGCCACCTCCCGCGCGAACGACGGCCCGGAGAGACAGACGAAGCGGGACGCCGCATCTCGCCCCAGGACTTCGGCGACGACTTCGGAAATCCTCCGCCCGGTCTCGACCTCGACGCCCTTCGTCGCGCTGACGACGACCGCGCCCGGCTCGAACTCCCCGCGCAGCCCCTCCAGTACGCCGCGCGTCGCGTGCGAGGGGGCGGCGAGGACGACCATCCCCGCGCCGCGCAGGGCCTCGCCCGCGTCCGTCGTGGCGCGCACGCCCTCCGGGACGGCGTGCCCTTCGAGGTAGGCCGAGTTGACGCGCCGCGCGTTGATCTCTTCGGCCGCCGCCGCGCTGCGCGACCACAGGCGCACCTCGCGCCCCGCGCGCGCCGCCGCGATGCTCAGCGCCGTGCCCCAACCGCCCGCCCCGATGACAGCCACGCGCATGACGGTAACGCCGAATTCGTAACGACGAACGATGAGCCGAAAGGCAGACGGCTTTCGGCTCATCGTTCACCGTTCGGGGTTCATAGTTTCAACCTGCTCTCCTCCCCGCGGAGGAGCCTCCCGACGTTCGCGCGGTGCATGAAGATGATGAGCGCGCCGCCG
>DASVSK010000509.1:0-2613 GCA_036388135.1 Pyrinomonadaceae bacterium
GGACTTCATGGTTCTGTTCTCCTCGCACCGCTCGATACTGGGCGGGCTCGGGCGGGCGGACTACTGCGCGGCGAACGCCTACTTAGACGCATTCGCCCGCGCCAATCCTCTTAATAAATGTGACTACGTCTGCTCCGTCATCTGGGACGGGTGGCAGGAGGTCGGGATGGCGGCCGAGGAGGCGGCGCGGCGCGGCGTCGCGCCGGAAGCGGGCATGCTGACGGCCGAAGGTGTTGAGGCGTTTGCGCGGGCGCTCGACGGCGCGTGGCCCGAACTCGTCGTCTCGACGCGAGACTTTCTCGCCCTCGTCGCAGAGTCGAAGCGGGTGAAATCTACGGGCGCGTTGCGAGAGGCGGAAAGGGCGAAGGCGTCTCAACCGCTGCACGCCAGGCCCGGAATCATGACCCCATACGTCGCCCCGGGAAACGATACCGAGCGGGCGCTCGCCGAAATCTGGCAGCAACTGCTCGGCATTGAGAGCGTCGGCATTCACGATAATTTCTTCGAGTTGGGTGGCGACTCCGTGCTGACGATTCAAATCATCGCGAGGACCAACAAGATGGGCCTGCGCCTGACGCCGCAGCAGGTTTTTCAGCACCAGACAATCGCGGAACTGGCGGCCATCGCGGGCACGTCGCAATCCATTCAGGTGGAGCAGGAGGTCGTGACCGGCGACGTTCCCCTCACGCCCATCCAGCGCTGGTTCTTCGAGTTGGATGTCGCCGACCCGCACCACTGGAATCAGGCCCTACTGCTTGACGTCAACGACCCGCTCGACGCCGCGCATCTGAGGCAGGCGGTCGCACAACTGCTGATTCATCACGACGCCCTGCGTCTGCGGTTCGGGCGCGAGGGCGAGGACCTGCGGCAGGTGAACGCGGCCCCCACGCCTGACGTGCCGTTCTCGCTGGTCAACCTGGCGGCGCTGCCCGAGTGCGAACTCAAGGGCGCAATCGAGGGGGAGGCGGCTGCCGCGCAGGGCAGCCTTGATCTGGCCGAAGGGCCGTTGATGCGCGTCGCCTACTTCGAGCGCGAGAATCGGCGCGCCGGCAGGCTGCTCATCGTCGCGCATCATCTGGTGATGGATGCCGTCTCCTGGCGCATCATTCTGGAAGACCTGACGACGGCCTACGAGCAGCTGGCCCGCGGCGAAGCGGTCACGCTCCCGGCGAAAACGACGTCATTTAAAACCTATGCCGAACGCCTGTCGGAATACGCGCAGACGGAGCCTGTCAGGGCTGAACTCGACTACTGGGTGGCCGCCGGCAGGCGGATGGCGGGGCGGCTGCCGCGAGATTTCGCGGAGGCGGACGGGGCGAATACCGAAGGCTCCGCGCGCACGCTGCGCGTCGCCCTCGGCGCGGAAGAGACCCATTCGCTGCTGCACAAGGTCCCGCAGGTCTATCGCACGCAGATAAACGACGTGCTGCTCACCGCGCTCGTCAAGGGGTTCGGCCGCTGGACGGGGCGCGACTCTCTGGCGGTTGATTTGGAGGGGCACGGGCGCGACGCGATGGTCGAGGAGGTGGACATCACGCGAACCGTGGGGTGGTTCACCACGCTCTACCCCGTGCTCCTGGAGCTGGAACCGGGGGACCGGGACGGCGGGGCGTTAAAGCGCGTAAAGGAACAACTCAGGGCGGCACCGAATCAGGGCCTCGGGTATGGCCTTTTGCGTTACCTGTCCCGCGACGAGCGGGCGGCCGAAGAGCTTCGCCGCGTCCCGCGGCCCGAAATCAGCTTCCTCTATCTGGGCCAGTTGGACCAGGCCATCGCCGCGAACTCGCCCTTCTCCCCGGCCAAAGAGTCGCGCGGGGCCACGGCCAGCCCGCGCGCGAGGCGAAGCCACCTGCTCTCCGTCAGCAGTTTCGTCGCCGAAGGGCAACTGAACCTCGACTGGACCTACAGCGAGAACATTCACGCGTCGGCGACAATCGAGCGCCTTGCCGGAGACTACCTTCAGGCGTTGGGAGAGTTGATAGAGCATTGCCTCGGCGCTTCGATGGGCGGCTACACCCCCTCCGACTTCCCCGACGCGGAGTTGGGCCAGGAAGAGCTTGACCGCCTGCTGGCCGACCTGAGCCGGATTGAAGAGTAGGTGGAGGGCCGGCACGCCTCCGCTTTCCACACCCTTCGCCGGCCGCAGTCTGATTTTCTAACCGCCGCTTTCTACTCGCCGCGCGCGGCGCTTCAACCCGAAGGACTCGTAACATGGAGAGAAATGGCAAGTATCGTTTGGCGGACGCCACCGCCGTCGAGCCGCTGATTAATAACTGGGCCGTCTGGTCGGATTTAATCTCGCCCGTGCCCTACAGCCTTCACATGTTGCACTACCAGATTAAAGTCCTCTCCTCCTATTTGGCCGACCCCGAGATGCACGTCGAGGTCTGCCAGGACCCCGAATTCTCCGGCGGGCCGTTCGTCAACCTGCCGGTCGAACGCGCCGGCGAGGTCGAGGCGATGCTCGCGCTGATGAAGAGCGAGCAGGGCGAGAACATCAAACTCGCGCAGGCCGTCACGGAGTTCTCCAACTTCGTCAACCGGGAAGCGAAGGGCCAGAGCCTTGAGTCCTTCTACGAGAAGACTCCCGAAGTCCTGCGCGGCTACGTCGAG
>DASVSK010000510.1:0-2397 GCA_036388135.1 Pyrinomonadaceae bacterium
TCGATTCGGGGCTTCGGAGAGAGGTGGCTGCTTCGGTCTCCCGCTTGTTCCGTCGGCGCGCGGACGACGACGAAGGCCGCGCGCGCGCCTGTTCGACTACCTGGTCGGCGTCGTCGCGTAGGCGACCGCCGTGTGGGCGGAGCCGCCGTTCGCGTTGTAGGCGCTGACGCGGTAGAAGTACTTTTTCCCGGCCGTCAGACCCGTGCTCGCGTACGACTTGACGCCCGCGCCCACCGCCGCGACCTGCGCGAACGTGACGCCGTCGGTCGAGCGCTGGACGCGGAAGCCGGTCTCGTCCGAGGAGTTGTCCGCCCAGCTCAGGTTGATCTGCGTCTTCGAGGCGGCCGCGGCCTTGAGCCCGCCCGGCGCGGCCGGGGGCAGCCCGGCCTCGACGACCCTGACCATCGACGCCGTATCGTCGCCGTGAATCATGGCCCGCGTGGCCTGTGCGTAGACGTCGCTGAGCAGCACGCCGTCGCCGAGCAGCCGGCCGTCGCCGAAGACCACGCCGTCGCTCAGAAGCACGCCGTCGCTGAGCAGGACGCCGTCGCCGAGCAGGACGCCGCAGCCGAGGAAGGGCGAGCCGTCGGCCAACAGCCCGCCGCTGCTGACCAGAAGGTGGTCGCCGAAGACTACGCCGTCGCTCATCAGCGAGCGGTCAGCCATCAACGAGCCGTCGGCCATCAGCGAGCCGTCGCCGAGGAGCACGCCGAGCCCGTAGACGGCCTGATACCTGTTGACGAGGTTCGCGCCGGTGGCGAACGTGTGGTCGAGGACGATTCCCTGCCCCCAGTTGAACGTCCACCCGCCGATGGTCGTCTGCGGCGCGGGCGCGGCGGCCGTCAGCAGCGGCGAGCCGACCGGCGTGGACGCCGAGAGGTCTGTGCGGACGAGGCGCGCCAGCCGCACCGCGCCGTCGAGGTTGACCAGCCCCGCGCCCTGCTCGAAGTGGTTAAAGCCCGCGAGCGGCTGCGCCGTGTACATCAAGAGCGCCTTGACGAGGTTGGGCGTCAGGGAAGGGTTGGCCTGGAGCATCAGCGCCGCCGCGCCCGCCACCAACGGCGTCGACATCGACGTCCCCGACAGGTACATCTGCTCCCGCGCGTTCGAGCCCGAGACGTTGGCGTCGAGCGTCGGGTTCTGCGCGACGAGGAGGTTGCCGGCCCCCTGCGCGTCGATGATCCTGTTGCCGGGTGCGACGAGGTCCGGCTTGACGAGGTTGTCGTAGTGCTTGACGCCGAGCGAGTCGGTGTAGAAGCCGCGCGTGGGCCCGCGCGAGCTGTAGGTGGTGACGGCGTCGTCGTTGCGCGCGTCGGTGCCGAAGGTGTTCGACGCGCCGACCGTGATGACGCTCGGGTCGATGCCCGGCGAGTGAATCTGGCCGTAGACCTTGTTCCCAGCGCCGTCGCGCCCCTCGTTGCCCGCGGCGGCCACGACGACCAGGCCGGCGTCGACCAGCCCGCGGACGGCCAGGCACAGCGGGTCGACGGCGTACGAGTCGACGGCGGCGGTGCCGAGGCTCATGTTGACGACGCGGATGTTGTAGGCGGCGCGGTTGGTCTTGAGCCAGTCGAGGGCGGCGAGCAGCGCCGAGACGGTGCCCTTGCCCTGCGAGTTCAGGACGCGCAGGTTGACGACCTTCGCCGCGGGCGCGACGCCGCGGTAAGCGCCGTTCGAGACCTGGCCGTTGCCGGCGACGATGGAGGCGACGTGCGAGCCGTGCCCGTAGGGGTCGTCGGCGCGACCCTCGCCCGTGAAGTCCTTGCTGTAGGCGACGCGCGAGGCGCTGCCCGATTCGGAGGTGAAGGCGGTGTGGTTCAGGTCTAAGCCGGAGTCCAGCACGGCGATGCCGACGCCCGCGCCTTCGTAGGCCGGGCTGTAGTTGGCGAGAGAGCGCGCGGCGTCCGCGCCCGAGGTCAGAGAGACGTGGCCGAGGAGCTTCAGCTCTCGGTCGAGCGCGACGTGTTCGACGTCGGGGCGGGCGGCCAGCGCCTCGACGGCCGCGGCCGGCAGGCTCGCGGCGCGCAGCGGGAAGTTGGCGAAAGTCTTCGTCACCGCCCCGCCGCCCGCCTTGACGGCGTCGTCGAGCGCCGTGGCCCAGGGGCCCGCGGACTTGATGACGACGTTCACCCTGCCGTTGGGCGAAATCCTCTTCCGCAGGTCGGCGGAGACTTTATCCCTGCCGCCGGGTGCCGACTGCGCGCCCGCGGTCGACGCGCCGGGCCACGCGAGCGCCGAGCCGACCGCGGCGACCGCGAGCAGGTAAGCGAGGGGGGATGTCAGTCTCTGTCTTCTCATCTTCCGTAATCCTCATTCCGCGGGGGCGGCTCCGTGGCCTCACCTCGTCGGGCGCATCCCCGGCGTGGGGTCGCCGCCGACCATCGCGGACATGGCCTG
>DASVSK010000511.1:0-2290 GCA_036388135.1 Pyrinomonadaceae bacterium
TGCCGCTTCGACGTCCGCGAGCGCCTCGTCGTCACGCGCCTCAGCCCCCACATCCGCATCAACGGCGTCAACGAATGAGTAGACGGCAGGAAGTAGACAGTAGTCAGTAGACAGTAGACAGTAGCGCTCCGCGCCGCGGCCGCTGACGCTGACATACGGACGATTCGTTTAACGATGGATTTCTACTGGCTACTGACTACTGTCTACTGTCTACTTCCTACTGTCTACTTCCCCGAAAGGAGTTACCCATGAGGTTCGAGTTCTACCACGACGGGCTGGCGGGCGTGCCGAAGCTGTCGGTCGACGGGACGGTGGACGACGCGCTGCACCTCTCGCACTGGGAGGGGAACACGACGCCGGAGGAGCTGCGCGCCGACACCTCGACGGAGATCGCGCTGAACTTCGCCGCCTGGCCCCGCCGCGACGAGTGGGCGCGCGGCGTCGAGTTGGTCACCAACAACCACTTCGACGCGGACGGCGTGCTCTCGGTGTGGGCGGTGCTCAACGGCGCGCGCGCGCTCGAACTGAGGGACGGGCTGGTGTCGGCGGCCGAGGCGGGCGACTTCTCGGAGTTCCCCGACGAGCGCGCGGTGCGCGTGTCCGTGCTGCTCCAGGGCGGCGACAACCCCTTCGTCCCCGGCGTCAACTCGCCGCTCGTCGAGCACCTCGCGGGCGGCGCGCGGGTGGACGAAAAGCGCGCTTACGAACTCGCGCTGCCGGAGGTCGAGCGGGTGCTGACGCGCACCGACGTGTTCGAGCCGCTATGGCGCGGGGGCTGGGAGGTGATCGCGCGCGGGCTCGAAAGCTTCGCGCGCGGCGACTCGCGCGTCGAGGAGGACGCGGAGACGCGCCTCTCCGTCGTCACGCTCGCGCCCGAACTCTACGGCGCTTCGGGCTTCGAGCCCGCGCGCCACGCCGCGCCTTACACGGCCGTCGCGCACAACGCGCGCGGCGAGGTCTTCCTCGTCGCCACGCCGCTCGCCGGGGGCTGGAACTACCGCGTCGACTACCCCTACTACTCCTGGGCCATGACGTTCACGCGGCCACGGGTCGAGCGGCGCGACCTCTCCGCGCTCGTCGAGAGTCTGAACGAGTTGGAGGGCGTCGGCGGCGGGCAGTGGAAGGCGGACAGGAGCGAGCTGACGTCGGCCGTCAAGTTCCTCGGCGTCGACGGCGCGCCGGCCGCCTCGCGCCTCGGCCCCGACGAGGTGGCCGCGGAGCTTCGCGCCGCGCTCAGGGCGCACGCCGCGCGACGGGCAGAGGCCGCCCCCGCCCGCGCGGGGCTTTAAGCCGGACGCGGGACGCACGGCATGCACGACGTAATCATCATCGGCGCGGGGCCGGCCGGACTCTCGGCGGCGCTCTGGTGCGACGAGCTGGGACTGGACACGCTCGTCATCGAGCGGGCGGCGGAGGTCGGCGGACAGTTGCTGCGCGTCCACAACCCCGTGGAGAACTACCTCGGCGCGCGCGCCGCGAACGGCCGCGAGCTGCGCGACCTGTTCGCGGCGCAGGTCGAGGACAAGGACTTCGACCTGTGGACGGGGGCCGAGATAGAGCGCGTTGACCTCGGGCCCAAGCGCGTGCGGCTGCGGAGCGGCGAGGAGTTGCAGTCAATCGCGCTCGTCATCGCGACGGGGGTGCGGCGCAGGCGTCTGGGCGTCCCCGGCGAGGCGGAGTTCGCGGGGCGGGGCGTGCTCGAATCCGGCCGGCTCGAACGCGAACGCTTCGCGGGCGAGGACGTGCTCGTCGTCGGCGGCGGCGACGCCGCGGCGGAGAACGCGCTGCTGCTCGCGGAGGTCTGCGCGACCGTCACGCTCGTCCACCGCGGCAGACACCTGAGCGCGCGGCCGGAGTTCGCCGAGCGCGTGAGGGGCGACCACCGCGTCACGGTCTTCGGCGAGACGACGCTCGAAAGGATTCTCGGCGGCGAGCGGGTGGAGTCGGCGGAGATACTGCGCGCCGGGGCGCTCAAGCCGATGCGGATGGCCGTGCGCGGCGTGCTGGTGCGCGTCGGCGTCGAGCCGAACACGGAGCTTTTCAAGGGACAACTGCACACGGACGAGCGCGGCTACGTCGTCGTGACGGGCGAGCAGGAGACGAGCGCCGGGATGGTCTTCGCCGTCGGCGACGTCTCGAACCCGCTCGCGCCGACCGTCAGCGGCGCGGCGGGCGCGGGCGCGACCGCCGCCAAGATCATCGCCTCGCGCCTCTCCGTTTCGAGAAAATAGGTTTTTCGCCACAGAGACACGGAGACACGGAGATTTAAAAAGGGTTAAGACAGTCCCTT
>DASVSK010000512.1:0-3348 GCA_036388135.1 Pyrinomonadaceae bacterium
GTCGTCGTCTTCTTCCGCGTCTGGCGCAGGGAGAACAAGGGGCGCGACCGCAACTTCTTCGAGTAGCCCGCGCCCCTCTCGAAACGGGGCCGCAAAACTGTAGGAGGAGATTCGCATGAGGAGATCGAACCGACTGTCCATCATCGTTCTGGGGCTTCTCTTCGTCGCCTGCGTGCCGGCGTCGGCGCAGGGTTCGGAAGAGGCGGGCATCCGCGAGGCCATACAACATTACTTCCAGGGGCACGCCACAGGTCAGGGCGAGCATTTCCGAAAGGCGTTTCACCCGGACGCGAAACTCTTCTTCATCCGGGACGGCAAGCTGACCCAGTGGACTTCGGAGGAGTACATATCCCGGGCCAGCGGCAAACCTGCCGCGGACGAGGCGCAGAGGAAGCGAAGGATTGACAGCATAGACGTGTCCGGCAACGCGGCGGTCGTCAAGGTGACGCTCGATTACCCTAACGTCACCTTCACGGATTACATGTCCATGCTCAAGGTGGACGGGCAGTGGAAGATTGTTAACAAGACATTTTATGCGAAGCCGCGGTCTTGAGCCGGGACGGAACGCTACCCCGGGCCGCCGTGCCCCGCCGGCCGCGAACCACGCGAACCGTTCGGCGCGAGAGTGGTAGCCGGCGGCGTCGGAGTCTATGCGCCACCAGGGCCAAATCTCAGAGTGGAACGACGCGCGAGGGTTCGGCTTCGTCCGGCCGCTTGAGGGTGAGGGTCGCGTCTTCGTGCACATCTCGGCGTTCCCGCCGGGGAGTCGGCGGCCGTCGCCCGGCGAGGCGGTCGGCTACACGCTGAGTCAGGATGAGCGCGGGCGACCGCGCGCGACGCACGTGAACTACGTCGTCGACCGTCCGATTGCGCCGGGACGGCGGCGGCAGTTTGCGCCGGAACGGCGGCGGTCACGGGGTCTGATCTTCGCCGCAGTGACGGCCACCGCCTTCCTGGCGGCCGTCGCCGCGGCCGCCGCCGCCGGGTCGCTCCCCTGGCCGGTGATGTGGGTCTACGCGCTCGCAAGCGTGGTGACCTACGCGGCGTACGCGAAGGATAAGCGCGCCGCGCAGGCCGGGCGGTGGCGGACGGGGGAGGGCACGCTCCTCCTGCTCGGGCTCATCGGCGGGTGGCCCGGGGGCCTCATCGCGCAGCAGCATTTCCGCCACAAGACAAAGAAGGTCTCGTTTCAGGTGACCTACTGGCTCACGGTCGGGCTGAACTGCGGGGGATTGATTCTGCTCCGCCCGTATTTCGAATACGGGCTCGGGTGACGTCGGGCGCGAGGCGTGAAGACGTCCAACGGAGATTTGTGTATGAGTAGCACGCCCGGCGTGATTTTTATCATCAACGGCACGAACCCGCCCCCCGACGCGCGGACTCTCAATTTTGTCGAATGTGGCCGCGGTTGGTGACCGGCGTCAGGTTAGACTCCCCGCAGTCGCGGAATCGAGGGGCACGATGGTTTTCCGTGAAGCCACGTTGGAAGACATTCCCGCCCTGTCCGAGATACGTCTATCGGTGACGGAGAATGTTCTGTCCGACCCTCGCAGGGTCACACGAGGGATGTACGCGGACTATCTAAGTGTGTCGGGCAAGGGCTGGCTCTGTGAAGTTGAAGGGGAGGCGGTCGGGTTCTGCGTCGCCTCCTTGAAGGATGTTTCCATCTGGGCTTTATTCGTGAAGCCGGGGTTTGAAGGCCGGGGGATCGGCACGAAACTCTTGAGACTGGCTACGGGCTGGCTATTCAGCGCGGGGGCGTCGACGGTCAGGCTGAGCACCGAGGCACACACCCGGGCCGACAGGATGTACGAGAGCCGGGGGTGGAAGCGCGGGCGGGTCAAGCCCGACGGCGAGGTGGATTATCAACTAGACAGGTCGGGATGAACCTGACAACGGCATGCGGCGGACGCGCGACCCGGCGGACGTCTTACGCCCCGACGCCCGCGCGCGCCGCCGCCGGCGGGCGTCCGGCGGCTTCAACTATCCGGGCAGATGCTTTACGTTCGAGCCGGCATGAACAGCAGAATAAGAGTCGCCCGGAGTGACCGGGAAATTTCAGATTGTTATTCGGTGATGGTCGAGCTGCGCCCGCACATCCTGCCGGAAGAGTTTTTGCCGGCGGTCAAAAGGCTGGCCGAGGTTGCCGGTTTCCGGCTGGCTTACCTGACCGACGGCGGCGTCAAGGCCGTGGCCGGGTTCAGAATCTCCGAGTGGCTGGCCGGCGGCAGGTATCTCGAAATCGAAGACCTCGTGGCGAAAAGCGGCGAGCGTTCCAAGGGTCACGGGGGAGAGTTGTTCGACTGGCTGGTCGAACACGCCAGAGAGAACGACTGTCTGCAAGTGCGGCTCGTTTCGCGCGTCAGCCGGCTCGACGCGCACCGTTTTTACCTGCGGAAGGGGATGAATCTCGAAGCACATTATTTCTCGATGAGCGTTGAATGAAGGCGCGTTCAGAATAAAGGGGCGCGGCCGAACGAGCGGAACCGGAAGACGCCGGAACGGGAAATTAGACTTCGCCTCGCTACGGAGCACAGCGGCCCGATGTATCGCAGCTTAGACCCCGAGAAAATTATCGACACCATCGGGACGCTCTGCCGTAGGATCGAGGAGCGCTTCCCCGGCTCCGGCCTCGGACGGGTCTGCCAGGAGTTGCTGACGATTGCCGGGGAGTCGCAAAGGCGCTCCGCCTGGATAGCCAGGCCGCAGAGGTCTCTGCGATTTATCACCGGCGCGCTGATTACGATTATTATCGCCGGCCTGTTGTCCGTGCTGGCGAACGCGTCCTGGCCCGCCGGCGGCTTCGACATGGTCGTGCTCGTCCAGGTTTCGGAAGCCGGCCTCAACGTCTTCATCCTCCTCAGCGCGGCGATACTGTTTCTGGTCACGGCGGAGTCGCGCGTCAAGCGCGGCCGTGCGCTCAAGGCTATTCACGAGCTGCGGGCGTTGGCGCACGTCATAGACATGCATCAACTGACCAAAGACCCCGACCGGCTGCTGGTCAACAGGATGGAGACGCCTTCCTCGCCCAGGCAGAATCTGAGCCCGCCCGAGCTGATGAGATACCTGGACTATTGCAGCGAAATGCTGTCGCTCATCGGGAAGCTGGCGGCGTTGTACGTGCAGAAGTTCGACGACCCCGTGGCGCTCGCCGCGGTCAACGAGGTGGAAGATTTAACGACGGGTCTCTCGCGTAAGATATGGCAGAAGATCATGATCATTAATTCCGACGCCGTGAGAGCGGGCGCTTGATTCCGCTCTCGCCGCCGGCAACCCCTGCCGCGTCGTCAGGGCGCTGTAGAAGCAGAGGCCCGCTCGCCCCTCCTCAAAAATTTTTATGCCACGAAC
>DASVSK010000513.1:0-6898 GCA_036388135.1 Pyrinomonadaceae bacterium
CAACCGAGTCGGTGGCCGATGGGATTTACAAAGCGTCGCTGCGACAAGGCGACTGGGCGAAAATGTGGTATGACTCAAACCGTCGTCAGTGGGCGGTAGCGGTCAAGCCGCGTCTGCGGCGCTAGCGGTCAAGCCGCATCAATAATTTACTCTGGTGTATAGGGATTGGTTGCGCCAGCGACCCCGAAGAGATTGCAATATTATATTGCAATCTCTTTTGGTTTTTTTGGTAAGAGAAGCCGTTATATTGTGTCTTGTTCGTGGGGGTTGAAACCCCGAGCGGAAGCTCACTACTCGCCGAGCGCCACCTCAGCCGCCTCCCGGAGCGTCAGCGCCCGCCCGCGGGTCCACTCGCGCTCTACCGTCGCGGCGTCCAGGCTTGAGCGGAGCGCCGCCACGTAGCGGTCGCGCAGCGACTGTTCCAAATCGTCCAGCGGATCGCCCGCCGCTTCGCGGAGCGCCTCGGCCGCGCCCGCGAGCAGCGCGGTCCTCTCTCCGACGCCCTCGTTGAGCGCGACGGCCGCCAACCCGTCGAGCGACATGGCGGCCACAAAATGGTCTTCGAGCCCCACCGCCATCGCCAGCGCCTCGCGGTAGTAGCGCGAGACCGCCGCGAAGTCGCCCTCTTCGAGCGACACGGCGCCGAGGTTCGTCAGCGTGACCGCGTTCACGTTCGCGTGGACGTGCCTCCCCCTCGCCTCAAGCGACTGCTCGTAGTAGGCGCGCGCCGCCTGCCGGTCGCCCATCAGGCGTGCCACCTCGCCCAGCCCCGTGAGGCTGGCCGACAGGCTGTAGTTGTCGCCGCTCTCGCGGGCGTTCGCGACTGACTCTTCGTACACCTCGCGCGTTGCGCTCAGGTCGCCGGTGGCAAACAGCGCCCCCGCGAGGCCGGTCAGGGCGATGCCGAGCGCGACCCGGTCGCCGGAGTCGCGGGCCGCCTCGACGGCCTCTCGGCCGAAGGCGGCCCCCGCTTCCGGGCGGCCGAGTTTCCGCTCACATCCACACAACCCGTTCAGCAGTCGGGCGCGCACTGCCGGGGGGAGCGCCTCCGCCTCGAGCGCTCTCGCGAACCATGCGCGTTGCTCGGAGTGGCCGTAGTTCTGTGCGATCCAGAACGACCTGACGCTGGCGACGAAGGCCGCGCCCTCCTGCGGCTCGGCGGCGAGCAGAATCGCCATCGCCGCCTTCACGTTATCGTGCTCCCGACCGAGCCGCCGCACCCACTCGACCTGCGTCCCGCCCCGTATCTCCGGCTCGGCCTCGTCCGCCATCCGCTTGAAGTAGCGCGCGAACCCCAGCCTCGCCGCCCCCGCCTCGCCGCTCAACTCAAGCTGTTCGAGCGCGTACTCGCGCACGACCTCCAGCATCGTGAAGCGCGGCTCGCCGTCCTCCTGCTCCCGCTGCCTCAGCAGGCTCTTCTCCACCAGCGAGCCGAGCGCGTCGAGCACGTCCTCGCCGCCCGCACCGCAGACGGCCTCCGCCGCCTCCAGCGTGCAGCCGCCGGGGAAGACCGCCAGCCGCCGCAGCACCGCGCGCTCCCCCTCCTCTAACAGGTCGTAACTCCACCCGACCGCCCCGCGCATCGTCTGCTGCCGCGTCGGCAGGTCGCGCGCCCCGCCCGTCAAAAGCTTCAGGCCGTGGTCGAGCCTGTCGAGGATGGCGCGGGGCGTCAGCAGCTTCGTCCGCGCCGCCGCAAGCTCTATCGCCAGCGGCAGCCCGTCGAGCCTCCGGCAGACCTCCGCCACGGCCCGCGAGTTTTCAGCCGTCAGCTCGAACGTCGGCTTGGCCTGACGCGCGCGCTCGACGAAGAGCGTCACGGCCGGGACGCGCGCCAGCTCGCCGGGCGGCGGCAGGCTCGCCGGGAAGGGCAGCTCCAGCGGCTCGACCGCGTACTCACGCTCCGCGGTCAGCCGGAGCGGCGCACGGCTCGTCGCCAGCACCTTGAGCCCCGCCGCGGCCGCGAGCAGCGTGGAGACGAGCGGCGCGCCTTCGAGCAGATGCTCGAAGTTGTCGAGCACGAGCAGCAGCCGTTTATCGGAGAGGTGGTCCGCGAGCGCGTCTGCGAGTGAGCCGGCCGTTGGCTCCATCACGCCGAGCGTCTGCGCCACGCGCGAGGCGATCTGTTCCGGGTTCAAGAGCGGCGAGAGGTCAACGATGTAGACGCCTTCGGGGAAGTCGCCCAGCAGCTCGCGCCCGGCCTCGACGGCGAGCCGCGTCTTGCCCGTCCCGCCCGGGCCGGTCAGCGTCAGCAGCCGCGCCTCGGGCGAACGCAGAGCCGCGGTGACTTCGGCCAACTCCCGCTCGCGCCCGATCAGCGCCGACGTGCGCGGCGTAAGGTTCGTCGGCGGCGCGGGGGCGGGGGGCCACTCGCCGCCGGTGCCGCCACCCGCCGACAGCCTCACGGTCGTGTACCCACGGCCCGGCGGGCCGGGCGGCGGCATCACGGCCCCGGCCTCGCCCGTCTGCCCGGGCGTGTACACGACCGCCCCCAGCGCCTCGGCCATCTCGGCGGCCGTCGTGAATCGCTCCCCGCGCTGCTTGCGCAACGCACGCTCGACGACGCGGCACAGCGCCTCGGGCGCGTTCGGCATGAGGCTCGACAGCGGCACCGGCTCCCGCGTCATGATGTCGACGAGCGTGGCGGTCAGCCCCGCCTGATCGAACGGCGGGCGGCCCGAGGCCAGCTCGTAGAGCACGACGCCGAGGCTCCAGACGTCGGTGCGCGCGTCCACCTCCTCGCCGTTCGCCTGCTCGGGCGACATGTAGCGGACGGTGCCGAGCACAACCCCCGGCTGCGTCACCGTAAGCAGGTCGGCGGACGCGCCGGGCGGGCCGCCCCGCGCCAGCGCCTTGGCGAGGCCGAAGTCGAGCACCTTGACGAAGCCGTCCTCGCGCCGCATCAGGTTCTCGGGCTTGACGTCGCGGTGGACGATGCCTGCGCGGTGCGCCGCACCTAGCGCGAGCGCGGCCTGCCGGACGGCGTCACACAACTCGGCCGGCGACGGGCGCGCCTCGCGCACCCAGTCGCGCAGGGTGAGGCCGTCGATCAGCTCGGTGACGATGAAGTGCGCGCCCGACTGCTCGCCCACGTCGAAGACGGTGAGGATGTTCGGGTGGTTGAGGGCGGAGGCGGCGCGCGCCTCGCGGACGAAGCGCGCGAGCTGTTGCGGCTCGGAGGCGAACCGGGGCGGGAGTACTTTGAGGGCGACGTCGCGGCCGAGCAGTGAGTCGGAGGCGAGGTAGACCTCGCCCATCCCGCCCGCGCCGATCTGCCGGCGGATTTCGTAGCGGCCCAGCCGCGTGTTAGGTGCGAGGGACATGCCGACGAAGGTGACGCGGTCTATGGCTTATATTATTTGTTCATCGCCCCGCGCCGGTTGACCGCCGGGGGCTGCTGCTGCGGGGGGCGTTTTCGCGTCGAATCGACGACCCCGACGATGACGATTCCGATCAAAAAGATAGCGATGGTCGAGACAGCCGTCACCGACACGACCGCCATCGGTCCCACGAGCCAGGGCGACATCCCCGTCCGCGTCTGTAGGACGTGCGCCAGCCAGCCGCTCACCACGCTCGAAATCACGATGGCGATGATTATCACCACGAGGTTAGCGCCAAGTATCGTCCCACCCATCGACGTGTTGTAGCCGTTCGTGCCGACGAGCCATATGAGCATAAAGAACACACCGACCACGATCATTACCAGGGCGGTGACGACCGAGACGACCACTCTCATCATGACGACTGCCTCCCTCCCGCCGCTAACGGCGTCGCGACGCGGAACCCGCGTGCCATCATGTGCCATCATCTGCCGTTTCGCCGACACTGTTCGAGGAATTCGGCGAACTGCCGCGCGCCGCGGTCGCGCATGGTCCAACCCAGCAGAAACTCCCCGCCGTACTTCTCGCGGTTGTAGGCGAGCACGCCGGCCAGCGACCTCACCTCCGCCGACCCTTCGGTCAGCCGCCGCATGTCTCCAGCGGGGTCGCCGTACTCGACCATCGACGCGGTGGCGTGAGCGACCTGTCCTAACCCGCGGAAGAAGCGGAGGGCCGCGGCCGCCTCCTCCGGGGAGATTCCCGACAGCCATGCCCGGTAGCTCCTTACACGGACGGTCGTGAACTCCTGGTTACCGATTCTGTTGACGCCGAAGGCTTCAATATCGCCCCACGGCAGGACGCGCGGGTTCATCCCGGGGAGTCCGACCTCGACGCCGGCCGGCAGGATCGCAACCTTCCCCTGCCCGCGGCTGCGCGCGTACAGCCCGTACCCGCAGACTCCGCCGAAGAAGATGATGCTGATGGCACCGAGTGCTTTCGCGAACAGGTCCCCGAAGACGACCATGAGCAAGCCGACGAAGACGAAAGCGGCCATCCCCAGAATCAGCAGGGCCATCTTCCAGGCCGGCGGGTTAATCTCGATCCGCTCCATTGTAGAGACCCTTCGGGAGTCGCCGCCCGCCCGAACGGCGGGACGTGAACTTGATGAGAGTGGCATGGGTTACTCGTTTATCGCCCCCCGCCGCGCCGGTTAGCCGCCGGGGGCTGCGGCAGCGGCGGCGCGGGGTGACGCACCGCGCCGATGATCGAGGAGAGGATGGATATGCCCAGGAACATGGCGACGATGGCGACCGCCGTCACCGCCACGATTGTGAGCGGCCCCACGACCCAGGGCGATATCCCCGACCGCGTTTGTATGGCGTGCGCCAGCAGCCCGCTCACCACGCTCGAAATCACGATGGCGATGAGGACCAGCACGGAGCTGCCGATCAGGATTATCGTCCAGGTCGAAGCCCCGTAGACGTTCATGCCGGGGAGCATGATGAGTAGGTCAAGCGCGCCCACCACAATCAAAATCATGGCGGTGACGAGCGCCACTGCTAATCTCATTCCCATGACGACTGCCTCCCTCCTCCGCCGCCGTTCCCGGGCGGCCCCGCCGGCGGGCGCTCCATAGCCGCCCGCGCCAGACTCTACGCACGCTGCCAGCGTTCAGGGGTCATGTTCCGGCGATCAGTTCTCAGCTAAGGGATCGCGCACGGAGCGCGTCTAAACCTACGGCATGCGGGCGGAGGCTGCGTGTCGGGACGCCCGGCGGGGGCCTTCGGTCGGGGATGGGGCGGCCGGGATTATAGCACCGTGGGTGAGGGTCGGGGCGCGAAAATACAATCCTGAGATGAAGCATGGAGCGCGAGCTTCTTATCCGGCACCACGCGCCGGGGCGTGATGGGTGAAAACGATAGCGAGTAATATCAATTTACCCAAACCACACATGACAACGGCAAGCACCTGGCCGCCGACACGACAGTTCTCATGCTCCGGCCAGGGTGAGGGGCGGCAGGCGTTGCCCGGCGTTAGACCGCTTCGCTATCCTCGATGAGATGCAAAGCTATCGTCCAAAGCTTGGCGAGTTGCGCGGCGTCCACCGACCCCCAAAACCCAGACTCTGGCCGATGTTGGCGCTCAGCATGCCTCTCTTAATGATGGGTGCCCTCTGCACCCTCCTGGTCTTCGATTCCTTCACCGGCGTCTTTACCGGAAGCGCAGGAGGACCCTCCGGTGGCTTCTCGAATTATTTCATCTGCATGGGAGTCGTGGTTTTGTTGTTGGCTCTACTGGGCAGCATCCTGGTAAGCGATTACCGCGCGTGGTCTGCGACTAGAACGGTGAAGCTAACAATCTATCAGGAAGGCTTCACCTACGAGGGCGAGGGTCGGACAGAAGTCTGCCGCTGGGACGAAATCGAGAAGGTGAGGTTCAGGTTTCTGGATATTCATTCCAGAGCGTTCCGCGCGAGGGTGAAGGTGATCCGCTCGGTCGTAAGGAAGGACGGCACGGTGATCGACCTCGCCGCGACATTGGACCTCAGACGGATTACAGAACAGATAACGGCGGCAAGGGAGAAGGCTTGTTGATTTGAGGAGCGGCCCCTGATGAGCTAAGCCGGCCCCTCGGCCGGTGCGGCTACTCTTGCGTCTTGCGGTAGTCGGTCGTGAGCATCCCGGCGAAGCCCCAGTTCTCGGGCTCGATTTCGTCGATGATGACGTGGATGTGCTCCGGCCGCTTGCCGAGGACGTCGACGAGCGTTCGCGTGATCTCCTCCACCACCCGCCTCTTCTGCTCGACGGTCACGCCGTCCTTCGTAATCTTGACGTTGACGTACGGCATCGGTGCCACGGTCCCCCTTCTCGCCTCAACAGGCGTTACTGTTGCGCCCGCCGAGAATCTCGCGCATCGCCGCCCCCAAGTCGAGCAGAGCGGCACGGCCGTCGCCGACGTAGGTCGAGCCGTGCATCAGGGCTGTCCGCCCCTGTTAAAAAGGCGCTTCCGACCACGTCTTGTTGCGGCGCAGGTATGAGACTATCCCGAGGCCGTTAGCTCGGCCTCCGCTGCCTTGAGTAACCTCTGACGCCCTCAGAAGATTCCCTGCCCCGGCGTCAGAATCCCGTCCGGGTCGTAGGTGTGTTTGGCGGAGACGAGCCGGCCCCACGCGGGCTGGTAGTGCCTCTGCCAGTCATGCTTCGTCATCGGCACCGAGTCGAAGGGGTACCTCTTCCCTCCTAGTTCGGTCGCGCGTTCGAACAGCACGCGGTTGTCCGCGACGAGCCCGGCGGCGCGCTCCGGCGTCGGAGGCACGGCGTTGCGCAGCAGCGCGAAGCAGAAGAAGTGACGCGCCTCGGGGACGCGGAAGAGCGGCGCGGTGAACTTGTCGCGGTTGAAGGGGTAGATGAGGATCGGCCCCTGCCCCACGTCCTCCGCCGGCAGGTCGCCGAGGGTCTCGCCGATGAGCGTCGGCGCGCTCGCGGCCGGCACGAACAGGTTGACCCACGGGTGCGGCAAGTCCCACGCTCCGACCTGCCTGAGGAACGCGACGAGCGGCGCGAGGCGGTTCAGGTAGTCGA
>DASVSK010000514.1:0-6385 GCA_036388135.1 Pyrinomonadaceae bacterium
AGGTCAGTAAAGGCAGCGCCCGTCTTGGCGCCGCACGCGCCGGGCGCGCAAATTACTGACCCCTGACCCCTAACCTCCGGCCTCCGCTTTGTCGTATAATGTCCTTTCACAACAGCGACTTTTAAGACGTTCCGCGTCGGGAATCACGCAGGCCGAAGACGTATCAGATGATTAAGTTTTTACACATGTCGGACGTCCACCTGGGCTGCCGGCGCTACAACATCGAGGAGCGCACGAAGGACTTCTTCCGGAGCTGGCACGACGTGATTACGACCCACGCGCTGCCGAACGGGGTGGACTTCGTGCTCATCGCGGGCGACTTCTTCGACCGCCGCAACATCGACCCGCAGACGATGAACCACGCCCTCGCCGGCCTCCAGCTCTTGAAGGACGCCGGGATTCCGGTCGTCGCCATCGAGGGCAACCACGACCGCCGCGACGCCGTCTCCGACTACAGTTGGATGCGCTCGTTCTCGCAGGCCGGCTTCTTCATCCTGCTTGAGCCGGCGCGCGCCGCCGAGTCGGACGACTCGGCGCTGCCGTGGGAGATGGTGCCGTGGGACGAGGAGTCGCGCTCGGGCTCCTACGTCGACATCAAGGGCGCGCGCATCTACGGCACGCACTGGTACGGCACGTCGGCCAACGCCGCGATGCCGATGCTCGCCGAAAGCCTGCGCGCTGCGCGCGGCGAGGGGCTCTTCCACATCCTGCTGCTGCACACCGACGTCGAGGGGCAGCTCAACCGCCCCATCCCCGCGCTCTCCGTCGAGAAGCTGAAGGAGCTGCGCACGCTCGTCGACTACGTCGCGCTCGGCCACACGCACAAGCGCTTCGAGCTGGAGAACTGGGCCTTCAACCCCGGCTCGCTCGAAGCCTGCTCCATCGACGAGTACCGCGAGGAGCGCGGCCTCTACCTCGTCGAGGTGGACGAGGCGCACAAGGTCAGCGCCGCCTTCATCAACGACTACGTGCAGCGCCCCTTCCAGCGTCTGACCTTCGACGTCTCGGGCGCGGAAGACCCGGAGGCCGTCCACGCTGGCGTCGCCGAGGCGGTCGGCCGCGAGGCGCGCGCGCACGACCTCGACTCGGGCGAGCCCGCGCCCATCATCGAGATCAACCTGCGCGGCCACCTCGGCTTCAAGAACTCCCTCCTGGACATGCGCCGGATGCGCGAGGAGGCGGCCGCGGCCACGGGCGCGCTCCACGTCATGCTGAAGAACCAGAGCGTCCCCGTCGAGTACGCCGTCGCCGCGGGGCTCGACGCCGACACGTCGCGCGCCTACCGCGAGCGCCGCATCGTCGAAGACCTCATCGCGCGCGACAACCGCTACCGCGACCGCGCGCGGGAGATGGCCGAGCTGGTGCTTGAGGCCAAGCGCCGCGCCCTCGGCGACGAGCCGCCCGAGGCCATCCTCGAACTCATCGAGCAGAAGGTCGAGCAGCGCCCGCGCGAGGAGAAGGCCGCCGAAGCCGCCGCCGCCGCGCCGTCGCCCTCCGCCCTCGGCGCGCTCGAACGCAGCGCAACGACGGCCGTGACCAGTGACCAGTGACGGGTGACGGGTTAAAAACTCGTCTTTAACCCGTCACCCGTCACCCGGAACTTCTTTCATGTCCGAAGCCCTAGACAAAGTGCGCGGCGTGCGGGAGCTGCCACTGTTCCCCCTGCCGCTGGTGCTCTTCCCGGGCGCGCCGCTGCCGCTCCACGTCTTCGAGGAGCGCTACCGCCGCCTGCTGGCCGACGTTCGCGCCTCCAACAGCCTCTTCGGGCTCTCCTACTTCGCCCCCGAGCCGGGCGCGGAAGACCGCCCCCCGGTCGGCCACGTCGGCTGCGCGACCGAGGTGGTCGAGGTGCAGCCGCTCCCCGACGGCCGCTCGAACATCATGACGACGGGCGTGGCGCGCTACCGCGTCACGGAGTACGTCGAGCGCGGCGAGCCTTACCTCGTCGCGCGCGTCGAGTTCTTCGAGGACGAGGCGGAGGACGTGGCGGTGGTCGCCCGCCGCGCCGGGGAGGTGACCGAGATGTTCATGCGCATCGCGCGCGCGATGCGCACCGCCAACGACGAGCGCGGCGCGCTGCCGGAGCTTCCGCAGGGCGACCCCGAGCGCCTGTCGTTCCTCGTCGCGGCCGTGGTGGAGATGGACGCCGAGGCCAAGCAGCAGCTCATCGAGCTGCGCTCGACCGCCGAGCGGCTGCGCCGCCTCTACACGCTGCTCGCCGAGGCCGTCTCGTCCTACGAGGAGCGCGCGCGCACGCACGGGCTGTCGCGCGGCAACGGCCACGCGGGCAAGAAGGTTGACCTCGAAGGATGAAGCCGGGCGGTGACGAGCAGGCGGGGGCGGGGCGCGGCGTCAGCGTGCGCGTCCTCTTCTTCGGCGCGGCGCGCGAGGCCGCGGCCGACGAGCTGACGCTCTCACTCCCGGAGGGGGCTGACGCGCGCGCCGCCTTCGAGCGCCTGCTCGCCGACTACCCCGGCCTGCGGCGCTTCCGCTCCTCGCTCCTCGTCGCCGTCAACCAGGAGTACGCGCGCGACCTCTCGGTCGAACTGAAGGACGGCGACGAGCTGGCGCTCTTCCCGCCGGTCAGCGGCGGCGCGGAGCCGCCCGCCGACGACGAAGACGCGCAGGACTTTTTCGAGCTGACCGCGGAGGCCATCGACGTCGGCGCGGTCGCGCGCCGCGTCGTGCCGCGGCGCTGCGGCGCGACCGTCACGCTCGACGGCTACGCGCGCGAGTGGACGCGCGGCCGCCGCACGCTCCGCCTCGTCTACGAAGCCTACGCGCCGATGGCGCTCGCGGAGATGCGCCGCCTGGGCGCGGAGGCGCGCCGCCGTTTCGACGTAGCTCACATCGGCATCGTCCACCGCACGGGTCTCACGGAGATAGGCGAGACCTCCGTCGTCATCTCCGTCAGCGCCCCGCACCGCCGCGCCGCCTTCGAGGCGTGCGAGTGGGCCATACGCGAGCTGAAGCGCACCGTCCCCATCTGGAAGAAGGAGTTCTTCGAGGACGGCGAGGTCTGGGTCGAGGGCGAGTTCGCGCCGAAAGAATCTACGGAGGGGACGTAAGTCGGAACACGCATGAGTCTCTGGACTGTCGCGCCGCTGGTCTTCCTTCTCAACCTGCCGTTCGGCTACTGGCGCGCGAGCACGAAGAAGTTCTCATGGCAGTGGTTCCTCGCCGCACACCTGCCCGTGCCCCTCGTCATCGCACTCGGAATCTACACGGGGCTCGGATGGAAGTTAATCAGCCTCCCTGTCCTCGTCGGCGCGTTCATCCTCGGGCAGTTCGTGGGCGGGAAGGTGCGGCTGCTCATCTCGGGCAAGGGGCCGCGCTAGGGGCGGCGCGCGTTTAAAAGTTTCGGGCGGGCGACGTGAGAGTCATGACAGGGCGGCTACATTTCAAGCGCCTCCACCCGGCGGCGCGGCTGCCGACGCGCGGGAGCGCCGGTGCGGCGGGGCTTGACCTGTACGCGGTCGAGCGCGTGGCGCTCGCGCCGGGCGCTCGCGCGGCCGTGAGGACGGGGCTGGCGGCGGCCATCCCCGAAGGCTTCTACGGGCGCGTCGCGCCGCGCTCGGGGCTCGCCGTCCGCCACGGGATAGACGTGCTGGCGGGCGTCATCGACTCGGACTACCGCGGCGAGATTCTGTGCGCGCTCGTCAACCACGGCGACGAGCCGTTCGAGGTGGAGCCGGGCGCGCGCGTCGCGCAGCTCGTCGTCGAGGCCGTCGCAACCCTTGAGCCCGCGTGGGCCGAAGACCTCGAAGAGACAGCGCGCGGGGCGGGCGGCTTCGGCAGCACGGGCGCGGCCTGAAGGTTTGAGGGTCAAAGCCCGGGTCGGCCGCCGCCGTGTTTTATCACGGGCCCTTTCGGGACGGCCCGCCCGCCCTCTTCCTGGAAGCCGCCCTCCGGCATCGGCGGCCCGCCGTGGTCGCGGAAGTAGAGCGGCAGCCCTTCGACGAGGATGCCTTCCCCGAAGTCCGGGTGTTGCCGCTGGTGGTGGACGTGTATGTGCGGCTCGCTCGTGTTGCCGGAGTTGCCGCAGCGCCCGAGCGCCTGCCCCTCTTCTACCCCGTCACCCTCTTTCACCGAGACGCTGCCGCGTTGCAGGTGTGCGACCTCAAGGTAGGTGCCCGTCTGAAGCTCGATGACGACGTGGTTGCCGGCCGGCGCGTCGTAGTTGTCGGAGAGTTTGCCCGGCGTCTCGTCCGGCTCCCCGTCGTGCGCCTTCACGACGCGCCCGGCCGCCGGCGCGAGGACGGCCACGCCCCAGCAGCCGTAGTCCTCAAGTCGCCCGCCGCCCGTGAAGGAGGGTTCGACCGTCAGGTCGTAGGCCCACCTCTGGTCGGGGTAGGCCGCGTGGTAGTTGGCCGCGAGGGTGTCGCCGCCCCAGGCCACCCTGAGCGGCACGTCGGCGGGCAGGCGGACGGCGACCGAAGGCCGCGCCCGGCCGATTGAGACGGGGTACTTGACGAGCAGCAACCCCGCGTTCCAGCACAGGGGCCAGACGGCCGCGACGGCGAGCAGCGCCGTCGTCAACAAAGGAGGGCCGAGGCGGCGCTTCCAGACGGCGTAAGCCGCGCAGGCGAGCAGCAGCGCCAGGCCGAGCAGCGGGACGAGTAGCTGGAGCGCGTACCACGCGACGACGCCGGCCAGCCCCCCGCGGAAGGCGGCCGCCCAGCAGGCCGCGGCGGCGACCAGCAGGACGGCCGCCGGCAACCACCTCGCCACCCGCCGGAGCGCCCCACGCCGCTCCGCCCCTCTAACGCTCATACCCTGTACGCCTCACGTTAAAGAATTCGGACACGATTTCGGCTTATTACGGCCGCGGTGGCCTTTTGGTTTTACGCCGCGCCCGCGGGCGCTTGACCTCACTCGCGCACGACCGTGACGGGGAGGTCGCGGTTCGCCTCGGCCTCGTTGCCGCTGAAGTCGGCGGCGAGGATGCGGAGCGTGTAGTCGCCGGGCGGGAGTTTGGAGGTGTCCCACGCGCCGCGCGAGGCGCGGCCGTCGCGCACGGTGTTCGTCACTTCGTAGAGGAAGCGCGTCTGCTTGCTGCCGTAGACGGTGATGCCGCTCTCGTCGGCGTAGGCGATCTTGGTCGGCTCGTCGCCGGGCGGCAGGCGGTTGAACTCGATGTTGACGCGAGGCCGCTCGAAGCCGGGCGCGGGCGTGCCGTCGGGCCGCAGGAGCTGATAACCGACCCTATAGAGGCCGAGTCGGCGTCGCGCCTGGTTGCCGTCCACCTGGTCGAAGGCGTCCACGACGATTCGCACACGGCCGCGCAGCAGCACCCGGCCGTCCCTCTTCGACGTGACGGGCGCGCCCGCCTCGTCGAAGAGGCGGACGCCGTCGCGCTCTATCCTCGGGGGCGCGGCGTCGCCGAAGCCGGGGAAGGGGAGCGCGAGCGGGTTCATCTCCGCGCCGGGCGGGCCGAGGTTCATGTGGACGTGATACATGCGGTTGATGGTGCCGAGCGGGTCGCCGACGCGCAGCCGCGTCCCGCGCCGCAGGCGCACGCGCGCCACCCGCCCCTCGCCGTCGCGGACGCCGACGAAGGGCGCGCCGCGAAGCATCTCGTCCTTCTCATCGCGCCCGACGCGCAGGTGGACGTAGGTCATCAGCCCCGCGCGCACGCCTTCGTTCAGCCCGCCGAAGCCCCAGTTGGCGAGCGGGCTCGAAACCTTCTCGTCGCGCACGGCGCGCACCGTCTGGCCGTAGACGCCGAAGACGTCCACGCCGCTGTGCAGGTGGTGGCGGCTGTCGTCCGTGCCGTAAGAGCCGCGCACCTCGCCCATCGTCGCCACCAGCTCGTGCCGCGCGCCCTGCGGGTCGAGCGGCCACGGGAACGGCGCGCCGAGCCACCGGACGTCGATGCGCGGGAGCACTTCCGCTTGTGACGCGGCCGCGTCGCTCTGAGCCGCCGGGGCGACCCCCGCCAGCCCGCCCGAAAGGACGGCGGTGCCCTGCGTCTTCTCGACGCCCTGCGCGTCGGCGGGGACTACGCGGCGGACGAGGTAGTTGGCGGCGTCGGCGACGAGGAGCGAGCCGTCATCGGTGAGCGCCAGACCCGCGGGCTGGTTGAAGCGCGCCGCCGCGCGGCCGTCGCCGTCGGCGAAGCCGGAGCCCAGTCCCGCGATGACGCGCGCCGCGCCGTCCGGCGCGACCTGCACGACGCGCCCGCGGTCAAGCTCCGTCACGTAGAGAAAGCCGTCGCGCGTGAGCGCGAGCCCCGACGGCTCCGACAACTCGAAGGGCGCGGGCGGCGCGGGCGGCGCGCCGCCGTCCGCAGCCGGCGCGGCGTCGGGTTGAGGGGCGGCGGGCCGTGCGGGGTCTGCGGGGACGAAGAGGTTGAGCGTGACGACCTGCCCGTCCTTCGTTATCT
>DASVSK010000515.1:0-1526 GCA_036388135.1 Pyrinomonadaceae bacterium
AGTATTTCGGCTTCGGCGGAACGCCGCTCGGCGGCGTCTTCTTCGTCGCCCTCGCGTTCCTGCTCACGCAGGTGGCGGCGGCGCTGGTCGCCTACGCCGAGCTGGCTATCTTGCAGCGCATGGGGCAGTTCATCATGTATGACCTGCGCAACGCGCTCTTCGCGCACCTGCACCGGCTGCCGATGCGCTTCTTCGACCGCAACCCGGTCGGCCGCCTGATGACGCGCCTGACGGGCGACGTCGAGGCTCTCAACGAGATGCTCACGACGGCCGCCGTCTCGGTCTTCGGCGACGTCGCCCTCATCCTCTACATCGTCGTCTGGATGTTCTACGCCAACTGGCGGCTGACCCTCGTCACCTTCTCCATCCTCCCGCTGCTCGTCGGGCTGACGCTGTGGTTCCGGCGGCGCTCGCGCCGGGCCTACCGGCGCGTCCGCGCCTGCGTGGCGAACATCAACGCCTTCCTCCAGGAGCACATCACCGGCATGTCGGTCGTGCAGTTGTTCAACCGCGAGGGGGGCGAGGCGGAGTCTTTCAAACGCCTCAACGCGGAGAACCGCCGCGCCAGCCTCGACACGGCCTTCTACCACGCCGTCCTCTTCCCGGCGGTCGAAGTCATCGCGGCGGCGGGCGTCGCGCTCATCATCTGGTACGGCGGCGGGCAGGTCGTCCAGGGCGTCGCGACGCTCGGCACCGTCATCGCGTTCGTGCAACTGGTGGAGATGTTCTACGAGCCCGTCGGCGACATCAGCGAGAAGTACAACCTCTGGCAGTCGGCCATGGCCGCCGCGGAGAGGGTCTTCAAGGTGCTCGACGAGCCCACGGCGGAAGGCGGGGCGGCCGAAGGCGGGGCGGCCGGGCCGGGGAGCGCGGCCCGCGCGCGCGGGCGGATAGAGTTCCGCAACGTCTGGTTCGCCTACCGCGGGGAGGACTGGGTGCTGAGGGACGTCTCCTTCGTCATCGAGCCGGGCCAGCACGTCGCCTTCGTGGGCCACACGGGGGCGGGCAAGACCACGCTGACGAGTCTGCTGCTGCGCTTCTACGAGGTGCAGCGCGGGCAGATTCTGCTCGACGGCGTCGACATCCGCGACCTCGGCGCTGAAGAGCTGCGCGCGCACTTCGCCGTCGTGCCGCAGGACGGCTTCCTCTTCTCGCGCGACATCGCGGGCAACATCAGACTGGGCGACGAAGGCATCACCGACGAGCGCATACAGGAGGCCGCGTTGAAGGTCAACGCCGACGGCTTCATACGCCGCCTGAGCGCGGGCTACCGGAGCGAGCTGCGCGAGCGCGGGGCGGGTCTCTCGGTCGGGCAGAAGCAGCTCATCAGCCTCGCGCGCGCCCTCGCCTTCGAGCCGCGCATCCTCATCATGGACGAGGCTTCCAGCTCGGTCGACACGGAGACGGAGTTTCTACTCCACAGCGCCATCGAGCGCTCGATGGACGGGCGCACCTCCATCCTCATCGCGCACCGTCTCTCCACCGTCAAGTTCGTCGACAGAATCATCGTCATGCACAAGGGCGAG
>DASVSK010000516.1:0-3012 GCA_036388135.1 Pyrinomonadaceae bacterium
GAGAATTTGACGAAGGCCGAGGCGTCGAAGCGCATCGACGAGTTGCAGCAGCAGACGGGCCGCGGCGTCGAGCAGAACTCGCAGCAGGCCGGCGCGGGGCGCTAACACTTCCGCCCGCCGGAGGGCGCGGGCGCTCACTCCCGGAAGTCGAAAAAGTCGAAGCGGCGGCGAGACCTTCATCTCGCCGCCGCTTCGATTTTAAAACGCTCGCGTCTACTTCCCGTACCAGCCGATGGGCTTGCCGGAGAGGTCGACCCAGACGCTCTTGACGTTCGTGTACATCTCAAGCGCGTGCTTGCCCATCTCGCGGCCGTAGCCCGACTGCTTGTAGCCGCCGAAGGGCGACGCGGCGTTGAACATGTTGAAGGTGTTGATCCAGACCGTGCCCGCCTTGATGGCCCTGGCGAAGCGGTGGGCGCGCGTGATGTCCTTCGTCCAGATGCCGGCCGAGAGCCCGTAGACGACCTCGTTGGCCTGGCGAATCAAATCCTCTTCCCCCTCGAAGGTGATGACGGAGACGACGGGGCCGAAAATCTCCTCCTGCGCGACGCGCATCGTGTTCTGCACCTCGCCGAAGATGGTGGGCTGGAAGAAGTAGCCCTTCTGGAAGTCGCCTTCGAGCTGCGGCGGGCAGCCGCCCGAGAGCACCGAAGCGCCCTCGCCCTTCGCGATGTCGACGTAAGACTTGATGCGGTTGAGCTGCTCCTCGGAGACCTGCGGCCCCATCTGCGTGTTGACGTCCATCGGGTCGCCGACCTTGACGCGCCCCGCGCGCTCCTTGAAGCGGTCGAGGAACTCGTCCTTGACGCGGGCGTCGAGGAAGAGGCGCGAGCCGGCGCAGCAGACCTGCCCCTGGTTGAAGAAGATGCCCATCATCGCGCCGCTGACGGCCTGTTCGATGTCGGCGTCGGCGAAGACGATGTTGGGGGCCTTGCCGCCCAGTTCGAGCGAGACCTTCGTCAGGTTGTCGGACGCGGCCCTCGCGATGAGCTTGCCGACTTCGGTCGAGCCGGTGAAGGCCACCTTGTCGATGCCCGGGTGCGAGGCGAGCGAGGCCCCGGCCGTCTCGCCGTAGCCGGGCACGACGTTGACGACGCCGTCGGGGAAGCCCGCCTCCTGGATGAGCGACGCCAGCTCCATCGCGCCGACGGGCGTCTGCTCGGCCGGCTTGAGCACGACGGTGTTGCCCGCGGCCAGCGCGGGCGCGAGCTTCCAGGCGGCCATCAGCAGCGGGAAGTTCCACGGGATGATCTGGCCGCAGACGCCGACCGGCTCGCGCAGCGTGTAGTTGAACATCTGGCCGGGGACGGGGATGGTCTCGCCCTCGATCTTGGTGGCCCAGCCGGCGAAATATTCGAAGTTCTCGACGACCTGCGGCAGGTCGACGTAGGTGGTCTCCTTGATCGGCTTGCCGTTGTCGGCCGTCTCCAGCGCGGCCAGCTCCCCGATGCGCGACTCGATGAGCTGCGAGAGCTTGTACATCATGCGGCCGCGGTCGCGCGCCGAGACCTTCGACCACTTGCCGTCCAGGGCGCGGCGCGCGGCGGCGACGGCCTTGTCGATGTCGGCCTTGTCGCCCTCGGCGACCTCGGCGAGCGTCGCGCCGGTCGCCGGGTTCGGCGTCGTGAAGGTCTTGCCCGACTCGGCGTCGACCCACTTGCCGTCGATGAAGAGTTGGTACTTGCGCGGCGTCTCTGATGCCGACTTAGCTGATGACATGGCTTTTCTCCCCACTTCAGAATGAAAGTCGTGGCGCGCTCCCGCCCACTGGAATGTTTCCGGACTGCCCGTGCGACCACTTTACACCCGCTGCCGCCGCGAGTCCAAACACCGCGATTTTCGCCCCCGCTAACTCAGCGTGATGGCGCGGGGCTCTTCCTTGCCCTCGTCGGAGGCGTATTCGAGGTCGCGGTCGCCGGTCACCTCTTCCCAGTCGTAGCCGAGGTGGAGCGCGAGGCGGCGCAGCTTCGACTCCCACTCCTCGCGCTGCGCGCGGTACTCCTCCCAGCCCTGCTCCGCGTCGCCGCGGGCGTCGATGCCCGCCTCGCCGAGGCGCGCGACGGTCTGGTCGTAGCGGCGACGCCAGCGCTTACCGTCCGCCTCCGCCTCCTGCTCGGTCGGGCGGCGTGGCCGCTCGCGCCGTTCGAGGTCGAGCGAGTCGACGAGCTGCGACAGGACGTGGCGCACGCCCGCTTCGAGCGTGCGCACCTCGGGGTAGTTGCGCAGGTCGTGGGTCTGCTCGCGGTCGAGCGCGGCGCGGATGACCGCGCAGGTTTCGAGCAGGAGGAAGAGCACGCGGGGCGTGCTCTTGTAGACCTCGACGGGGTGGAAATAGTGTATGACGGGGTGGTCGATGTGCGACTCCAGGAGCCCCTGGAGGTCGCGCGTGACGGAGCGGAGCGCGTCGCGCAGCCCGTAGAAGCGCCCCTCGACGAAGTGGTGCGCGATGAGCCCGGCGACGTCCGCGCCCCCGCCCGCCTGGTGGTGGAACGTGAGCGCGACGTAGCGCTTCCGCTCAAGCGCCGTGTAGACCGTCAGCATGTAGGTGATGCCGAGCGAGATGACGACCAGCCCCGAGGCCGACTCGAAGAGCGCCAGGAAGCGCAGCGACGCGAGCCGCGGCACCACGTCGCCGTAGCCGACGGTCGTCAGCGTGACGCCGCTGAAGTAGACGGCGTCGACCCAGCCGGGCTGCGGGTGCGCCGCCGAGAAGGTGAAGCCGGAGGGGACGTGCGGGTAGTAGATGAGCGCGAAGGCGAGGACGAGCAGGACGACGTAGACGACGATGAGCAGCGGCAGGAGCAGCGGCCCGATCATGTTGAGGAGCCGGTGGCGGCCGGCGCGCGAGAGCCTGAAGGCCGCGGCGCGCGCCAGCCGCCAGACCGAGCGGTTCAGAGACTCCCCGACCGGGCCGTAGCGCGCGCTGGAATGGAGCACCGTGGCGTAGATGTCGAAGATGATGAGCGCCAGCAGGACGGAGCCCGCCGCGGTGTAGATGATAGTCCCCATCGT
>DASVSK010000517.1:0-7567 GCA_036388135.1 Pyrinomonadaceae bacterium
TCGAGAAGCTGAACGAGAACGTCAAGCTCTCGGACTACAGCGGCCAGTGGCTCGTGCTGCTCTTCTACCCGCTCGACTTCACCTTCGTCTGCCCGACGGAGCTGACGAGCTTCAGCGACCGCCACGACGACTTCCAGGGCATCGGCGCGCAGGTCGTCGGCGTCTCGACCGACTCGGTGCATTCGCACCGCGCGTGGCTCAAGACGCCGCGCGACAAGGGCGGCGTCGAGGGGCTGCGTTACCCGCTCGCGTCCGACATCACCAAGTCCGTGTCGCGCGACTACGGCGTGCTCATCGAGGAGAAGGGCGTCGCCCTGCGCGGCCTCTTCGTCGTCGACCCCGAGGGCGTGCTCCGCTACGCGGTCGTCCACGACCTCAACGTCGGGCGCTCGGCCGACGAGACGCTGCGCGTCATCCAGGCGCTCCAGACCGGCGGCCTCTGCCAGGCCGACTGGCGGCCGGGTCAGGAGACGCTGAAGGTCTGAAGGGCGCAAGCCGTAAACCGCAAACCGTGACGGGCGGGGACCGCTTCCCTCCCGTCACGGTTTGCGGTTTAATCGTCAAGAGGTTTTCGTCATGCCAATGAGAATCGGGACGGAGATGCCCTCGCTGGAGGGGGCGACCGAGTGGTTCAACGCGACGGGCGCGGCGGCCGAGGCGGCGGCCGAGGGGCACGCCACGCTGGTCCACTTCTGGTCGGTGAGCTGCGGGCTGTGCAAGGAGAACCTGCCGCGCGTGGCGGAGTGGCGTGACCGGAGGGCGGCCGAGGGGCTGCGCGTCGTTGCCGTCCACATGCCGCGCTACGAGGCCGACACCGACGCCGAGGCCGTGCGCGATGCCGTCGCCGCGTACGACATCACAGAGCCGTGCGCCGTGGACAACGAGCACAGGCTGCGCGACGCCTTCCAGAACGAGCAGGGCTACGTGCCCGCCTACTACCTCTTCGACGCCGAGGGCAAGCTCCGCGGCTTCGCGGCCGGTGAGTTCGGGCTGAAGGTCATCGGCCCGGCGCTCGACCGCGTGCTGGCCGCGGGCAGGACGGCGGCGGGCTGAAGGGCGCGCGGGAGACACCAGGCCCGGGACAGACGAAGAGGGGAGTCACGCGCGTGTGCGCGTGACTCCCCTCGCGGTTTTGACGAAAGTCTTTTAGACGAACAGTCCGACGAGCTGCGCGAGCAGCCAGAAGCTGACCGCGACCGAGCCGACCAGCATCAGGAGGAGAACCAGCAGGATGACGCCGAGGAAGAGCCAGTCGCTCGCGCGGCCGCTGGTGGCCTCTTCCGCCGGGACGGACGCGCGACGCCGCAGCAGCTCGACGTTCATCTGGTTCGACTTCCACGCCACGTCGAAGAGGTCGCCGACGACGGGCACCGCGCCGAGCAGGTAGTCGACGCCGACGTTGGCCGCCATCCGCAGCAGCGTCACCTTCGGCACGCGGTAGCGCACGCCCGCCGCGAGGATGTAGAACGAGACGGCCGTCGTCGCGAAGTCGCCGACGCCCGGGACGAGCCCGACGAGCGCGTCGAGCCCCACGCGCCAGCCCGTGCCGGGGATGCGGAACAGCCCGTCCATCAGGTGGCTCAAACGGTCGAGGCCGCGCTCCACGTCGGCGCGCGAACGCGGCTCAGCCAACGCCGTCTCGGCCCCGCGCGCGGCCACGCTCTTGCTCATCGCCATCGGCAACCCCTCCCTTTTCAAACTATCAATGTCTTTCGCGCCGCCGGCCCGACAGCCGGCGCGGCGCACGTCGGCGGCAAATTAGATGCGGACGCCGCCCGCCACAGTAGTACGAAAAAACGCACGCCGCCGGCGCGGTAAATTCGCCGCGCCCGCCGCCCGCCAGAATTACGTGGCTCGGCGGCGGCCGCTGTTATAAACTTGGCGGCGGTTTCGAGTCGTCGGTCAAGCCGCCCCGCGTCGCCGGACGATGATGCCCAACGAGACGTTCCACTTCCAACCTTACAGCCTGAACCCGGGAGTCGGCCTGCTCTTCCGCGACGGCGTGCCCGTGCCCCTGGAGCCGCGCGCCGTCAAAGTCCTCGCCTACCTCATCCGCTGTCGCGGCCGCGTGGTGCCGAAGGAGGAGCTGCTCGACCGGGTCTGGGCGGACGTCTTCACGACCGACGCGGTGCTCAAGCAGGCCGTCTCGCAGGTTCGCCGCGCTCTCGGCGACGCGGCCGACTCGCCGCGCTACATACGCACCTTCCACGCGCGCGGCTACCAGTTCATCGCCCCCGTCACGGTCGAAGCGTTTGAGGCTGACGCGGCCGTCCCCGCCGTCGGCGACCCCGCGCGCGCGTCGGGGCCGGGCGGCGCGCAGGGCGGGGCGGTTGACGCTTTGGCCGAGGCGGCGCGTGCGCGTGCCGACGCCCGCGCGGCCGGGGCCGCGGCGCGCGCGGAGTCGGGGCCCAACTACGACCTGCTCGTCGGGCGCGAGACGGAGTTGTCGCTGCTGCGCGCCGAGTACGGGCGCGTGCTGGCGGGGAGCGGGCAGCCGGTCGTCGTCAAGGGCGAGCCGGGCATCGGCAAGACGCAGCTCGCGCGACACTTCGGCCGCTGGGCGCGCGGCGAGGGCGCGGCCTACATCTACGCGCGCTTCTTCGACTACGAGGGGAGCCGCCTCGCGCCTTACGAGACCTTCATCGACCTGCTGGGCGCGGCGCTCTCCGCCGACCGCCGCGCGGAGGCGGGCGTCTCGCGCGCGCACTCGGCGCGCGCGCTGCGCGAGGCGGTCGCGGCGCGCTGCGGCGAGACGCTGCCGGACGAGCTGTTCGGCGTCGAGGAGGCGAGCGCCACGCCCGCGCGCGTCGGATCGGGCGACCACTTCCGCATCGTCGCGCCGCTGGGGCGGGCCTTCCTGCGTCTGAGCCGCGAGCGCCCGCTCGTGATGGTGCTCGACGACTTGCAGTGGGCCGACGGGGTGAGCCTCGACTGCCTCGGCTACCTGATGAGGGTGCGCGCCGCCGAGCCGCTGCTGCTCGTCCTGCTGGCGCGCGCCGAGGAGTCGGCCGACGCGCGGCACAAGCTGGCGCAGTGGCTCAAGCGGCAGGCCGGTTACCGCAGCTTCACGTCGCTCGGGCTCGCGCCGCTCGGCGAGGGCGCATGCCGCGAGGCGGTCGAGGAGGCGTTCGGCGGTGCCTTCCGCGCGCCGCTCATCCCGCAGTCCGACACCTCCACCGTCTTCCGCGTGACGGGCGGCAACCCTTACTTCCTCGTCGAGACGCTGCGGCTGCTCGTCGCCAAGGGGGCCATCAGCGCGGCGTCGTCGGGCGCGGAGTCGGAGAGCCGCTGGCAGTGGAACGGCATCGAGAACGTGCCGCTGCCCGACTCGCTCGTGATGGCGGCGCTGGGGAAGCTTGAGCGGACGCCCGCGAACTTGCGCGAGCTGCTCGAACACGCGGCGGTGCTCGGCGACGAGTTCCGCGTCGAGACGCTGGCGCGCATGTCGGGGCGCGGCGAGGACGAGCTGGACGAATCCCTGCGCGAGGGGCTGCGGCTCGGCGTGCTCGCAGAGCGCGGCCTCTCCTTCGGCGAGGACTACCGCTTCTACCACACCCTCCTCCGCCGCGTGCTCTACGAGAGCCTGCCGCCGCGACGCCGCCGACGCCTGCACCTTCTGGCCGCCTCCGCCATCGAGGAGGTTCACGCGCGCCAGCACGAGCGCCTGGCCGAGGCTCTGAGCGCGCACTACGAGGCGGCGGGCGACGCGCGCCGCGCCTTCCGCTGGTCGATGCGCGCGTGGTCGGCGGCCAGCGCGCGCTGGCACTGGGCCGAGGCCGTCTCCTGCGCCGAGCGCGCGCGTCGCGCGTCCGCGCGGCTCGAATTCCGCCGCGACGCGACGTACGCCGAAGGCGACAACACGGCTAACTTTTTCAGACCGCACGCGGCGGCCGACTCTCCCTACGGCGAGCCGTCCGCGCTCCCCGCCTCGGAAAAACTCTCCCTGTTACTCGCCCTGTGCGAGAGCCTGCACGCCGTCGGGCGTAACAGGGAGTTGGAGCCGGTGCTCCCCGAGGCGCTGGCGCTCGCGCGCTCGCTCGGCGACGAGGCGGCCGAGGCGGCCGTGATGTTCCAGGACGGGCTGGTTCACTCGGCGCTCAGCCAGTACCGCGAGGCGCAGGCCTCGGTCGAGCGCGCTCTCGAAATCTACCGGCGGCTCGGCGACTCGGGGCGCGCGCGCCTCGCCGTCGTGCAGCTCGGGCGCATACGCGCGAGCATGGGCGACTACGAGGTGTCGAGTCAGCTCATCCAGGCCGTGCTCGACGAGGAGGGCGTCGACGAGGAGACGGCCGCCGACGCGGCCGGCATGCTCGGCTGGGCGCGCGCTCTACAGGGTCGCTACACCGAGGGCGTCGAGCTGATGAAGAAGTGCCTCGACTACCACGCGCGCCGCGGCAACGTGCGCCTGCGCGCGCAGGTCTTGCGCCGCCTCCACTGGGCCGACCTCAGCCGCGGGCAGTACGAGTCGGCGGTCGCGCTCGCGCGCCGCGCGCAGAAGGACTTCCGCACCATCGGCAACCTCTTCGGCGAGGCCAAGACCTACATGGGGCTGGGGCAGGCGCGCATCGCGCAGGGGCTCTACGAAGAGGGCATCGGCTACCTGCGGCGCACGCTGGAGAGCCTGAAGACGAACGGCGACGCGCACTGCGAGGCCGAGACGCTCTGGCTTTTGGGGCGCGCGCACTGCGAGGCGGGGCGGCTCACCGAGGCGGAGGCGGCGCTCGGGCGCGCGCTCGACATGATCCGGCGCATCGGCGACCGCGACGACGAGTTCCGCATCCTCGTCGACCAGGCGCGCGTCGGCGTGGCGCGCGGGGACTTTCGCGAGGCGCTCACGAAGGCGGCGGAGGCGGCGAAGATAGCCGCCGAGCTGAACAGCCGCGACGGCCTCGGGTTCGCGCTCGTCGAGCAGTCGCACGCCGAGCGGGGCTTAGGCGAGCCGCGCCGCGCCGTCAGCTCGGCCGAGGTGGCCGTCGGCCTGCTCGAAGACACCGGCTCCGGCGAGCGCTGGCGCGGCTACAGGGCGCTGGCGCTCGCGCTCGAAGCCGGGGGCGGCGACGGCGACGACGAGCGCGCGCGCGCCGCGCACCGACGCGCCGCCGAACTCCTCCGCGAGATACGCGACCAACTCCCCCCCGACGACACGCGCCGCCGCGAGGAGATGTCCCGCGCCCGGCAGCTTCGCTGAAGTAAAAAGGCAAAAGGCAAAAGGCAAAAGTTAAAGACGGGAGCCGCGCTGTGCGGCCTCGAATCTTCACTTTTGCCTTTTGCCTTTTGCCTTTTTACTTCCCGCGGGTCTCCCTTACCTAACCTTTACCAAACCCTCACCAAACCCTCATGACCGCCGCGGGCGCTTCGCGTAGAGTGCGTGACGTCGGCGGGATTGCCCGGTCGACGCGCCGACGCGGACGTTGAAACGCTGAAGGAGATGAGACGGATGACCAACTACAAGCTCGCATTACTGACGGCCGTGTGCCTCCTGTGCGGCTCGCTCGCCACCGCCGCCTGCTCGTCGGGCGACCCCTCGGCCGGGGCGCAGTCGAAGCCTGCCGCGGCGCAGACCGTCACGGCCGCCGCCCCGGACGACTCCGTCGGCGTCGCCGAGTGCGACCAGTACCTCGCCGCCTACGAGTCGTGCCTGAACGACAAGGTGCCCGCGGCCGCGCGCGACATGATGAAGTCCTCCTTCGAGACGACGCGCGCCTCCTGGCGTCAGGCGGCGTCGACCCCAGAAGGCCGCGCCGGGCTCGCCACGGCCTGCAAGTCCGCGCGCGACGCCGCGCGCCAGTCAATGGCCTCCTACGGCTGCCGGTTCTAACGCCTCCGCGGGATTAACTCCGACTGAAGGTCAAGACCATGTCTATCGACTCCGGCCTCTGGGCCACACTCGCCGCCTCCATGCCGCTGCTCGCCGCGGCCCCCTTCGTGGCCGCCGCCGCCTACGTCGCCGCGCGGCGGCTCCAAACGTCGGCGCGCGACCGCGCGCCGCTCGCGGGCGGCGTGCCCGCGCGGGCGGCCATCCTTTCGGCCGGGGACGCGGGCGTCGCCGTCGGGACGTACGCCGGGGCGGCCGACTCGTTCGACACGGTGGGGTCGCCGCCGCTCGGGACGGTCGCGCGGAGGATGCAGGACGAGGTGCTCGCTCGCGAGCAGTCTTTCGCGAAGCTCCGCCGGACGGGCAAAGGGGCCCCCGCGCGAATCCTCGACCTGCTGGACACGGGCATCCGCATCGGCGACGGCGCTTCGATGCTGCGGTTCGGGCTCGAAGTGCTCCCCTCGGGGCGGCCCGCCTTCCGCGCCGAGACGCACTGCGCCGTCTCGGACGACTCGCGCACGAAGCTCGCCCCCGGCGCGACCGTCAACGTCAAGTTCGGCATCTACGGCAGCCCCGTCGTCGCGGTCGACTACGCGCCCTGAGCCGTCGACGCCTTCGGGGCCGCGGGCCCGGCGCACCTCTTCCGGCAGCGCGCGTCGCACGGCGGGCGCGTCGGCTCAAATTTTAATTCGACGCAAAGGAGTACCTTAATGAAGCGCATTGCATTCGCCCCCATCCTGGCCCTCTCGCTGCTCGCCCTCGTCGCGCCACGCGCGGCCGGCGCGCGCGAAGGCGAGCAGGCGGCCCGCGGCAGCTACCAGTTCTCGCTGGGCGACGGTTACACGAAGTACGTCGAGTTCGACGCGCAGACGCTCGCGCGCGGCGGCGCGACCGGCCGGATGTTCTTAAGCGACGAGGCCCCGGTCACCTACCAGGACGCCGACGGCGAAGGCTCGCCGGAAGAGAGGCACGACGGGTTTTACCTCAGCGCCGAGTTCGACGGCATGGTCGTCGTCGGCAACCGGGCGGTGATGAGCGGGGCGGTGCGCGACTCAAGCATCCGCGGCCTCGTCGGCCGGCGCGTGCTGCTCACCGTCGAAGACAACGGCGACAACTCGCGCGAGCCCGACAGGCTGACGTGGGGCGTCTACCGGAACCCGACGAGGGACTGGACGCCCTCGGACGCCGAGCTGGAGAACGACCCCGGCGTCGGCATGACGTGGGAGGCGACGGACGCCGAGCGCAGGGACGACGTGCCGGTGCGGATGCCGAGGGAAGAGAGGCTCGACGCGCAGACCTTCCTGCTCTCGGCCTTCGTCTTCGTGGACACGGAGGACGGCGCGGGCGACATCCACGTCCGGCCATAAGGCCCACTGGCCCCCGACTCTCATCAAGGGCGGACACCGCCGGGCCTTCCGCGTCCTCCGCCGACGCGCGCCACGGCACCGCCGCCAAACGAAAGTGGGACGTTCTCCAGGCGTCGCCCCACATCAACACCCAAGCCTGTTAAGGAGAACACTAATGAAAATCATGTCCGCCATCACCAAAGCTCTGACGTGTGCGATGTTCATCATGGCCCTCTCCTCCCTCGCCCAGGCGCAGGCGACCCGCACGTGGGTCTCGGGCGTCGGCGACGACGTCAACCCGTGCAGCCGCACCGCGCCCTGCAAGACCTACGCCGGGGCCATCTCGAAGACGGCCGTCCACGGCGAGATCAGCACGCTCGACCCGGGCGGCTTCGGCGCGGTGACC
>DASVSK010000518.1:0-1990 GCA_036388135.1 Pyrinomonadaceae bacterium
CGGGCGCGCCCGGCGGCTGGACGGGGGGCTCCATCCAGCCCGCGCCGCTCGCCTCCGGCGCGAGCCCCGGCGACGCCGGGATGACCGGCGCGAGCCTCGCCGCGCTCATCGACGCCCTGGCCGCCGGGTCGGTCAAGCAGAACCAGGGGCAGTTGCAGCCCGCGTTGAAGGCGTTCGTGCAGGCCGTCGCCACCGGGTTCGAGACGACGTGGAACCAGTGGAAGGCTTCGACGATGATTTCGGGCGGGCAGGGGAGCGGGCTGGCGACGCCGCCGGCGGGCATCGTGACGGGCGCGGTGGCGAACCCGACCGTCGGCTGAAAGGGTGAGGGGGAAGCTCATGGACACCAGCGGGCTCGCGTTCCCGTTTCACATCGACGAGCGCGGGCGTGTGGCCGTCGCCTCCGGCGACGAGAACATCCGCTCGAAGATTCTACAGGTTCTTCTGACGGCGCCGGGCGAGCGCGTCAACCTGCCGGACTTCGGCTGCGGGCTGCGCGACCTGCTCTTCGACCCGAACAACGAAATCCTCGCCGCCGTCACGGAGTTCACCGTCACGCGGGCGCTCGAACGCTGGCTCGGCGACGAAATCCTGGTCGAGCGCGTGGACGTGACGAGCGAGGGCGAGCAGGCGCAGATCGAGGTGGTCTACGTCAGGCGCGACCGTCTTGAGACGGGGAAGGTGAAGATAGCTTTTTAGGGCGGCGGGCGTCCTTCGGGGGCATAAGATGGCGACCATCAACACCAGAGATAACCGGCAGGTCATCGACTACCTTGCGCGCGACTACAACAGCTTCCGCAAGGCGCTCATCGACCTCATCCCGGCCAAGCTGCCCGAGTGGACCGACCGCTCAGAGGCCAGCTTCGGCATCGTCCTCATCGAGCTGTTCGCCTACATGGCCGACATCCTGAGCTACTACCAGGACCGGTTGGCGAACGAGGCGTTCCTGCCGACGGCGCAGGAGCGCCGCAGCGTCATCAACCACCTCCGGCTCATCGGCTACGAGCTGGCCCCGGCCGCGCCCGCGGCGGCTCGCCTCAGCGTCATCGTCGGCAACGACGTCGACGAGGTCATCGAGGTGCGCAAGGGCGACCAGTTCGCCACCGCGACGACGAAAGACCGCAAGAGCGTGACCTTCGAGTACACGGACGAGAAGCCGCTGCTCGTCGACACCTCGAAGGCCGCGCCCGACTCGGCGCGCAAGCCCGACGGCTCGAAGCTCGCCAACTTCAAGGAGGTCGTCGGCGTGATCCCCGTGCGCGAGGGGCGCTCGGTGACGCGGGAGCTGGTCGGCGTCTCGGACGGCTCGCCCAACCAGCGCTACCGCCTGGCGCAGCCGCGCCTGCTGCGCGACTCGCTCGTGGTCTGGGTCGAGACCGACCCGCCGACCCCCGCCTGGCGGCTGCGGCGCAACCTCGTCTTCAGCCGCCCGGCCTTCAGCGAGGAGCAGTTGGCCGCGCTCGAACAGCAGGAGCGCATCGGTTCGACGCTCGCCTTCAGCCGCTCGGCCGACCCCGACTACGCCGTCGAGACCGACGAGGACGACGTGACGACGGTCGTCTTCGGCGACGGGCAGTACGGGCAGATTCCGCCGACGGGGATGCGCATACTCGCCGGCTACCGCGTGGGCGGCGGCGCGGCCGGCAACGTCGGCGCGGGGCAGATCACGGTCGTCAGCAACGCCCCGCGCCTACAGCTCCTCGGGGCCAAGGTCAACAACCGCGACCCGGCCTCGGGCGGGGCCGAGCGCGAGTCCATCGAGCAGGCGGTCAAGTTCGCGCCGCTCGCCTTCAGCTCGATGCAGCGCGCCGTGACGGCCGACGACTACGTGGCGCTGGCGCGGCTCTTCCCCGGCGTCTCGAAGGCGCGCGCCGAGGCGACGAGCTGGAACAAGATACGCCTCTTCATCGCGCCGACGGGCAGCGGCGAGGCCCCGTCCGACATCCTGCGGCGCGACCTCCTCGCCTACTTCGAGGACAAGCGGATGCTG
>DASVSK010000519.1:0-8300 GCA_036388135.1 Pyrinomonadaceae bacterium
CCTGGTGGTGGACGACGACGACGACACGCGCGGGCTCGTCACGAGCGTTCTTGAGATGTGCGGGGCGGAGGTGACGGCAGTCGGCACGGCGCGGGAGGCGCTCCGAGAGGTCGAGCGGCTGAGGCCGGACGTGCTCGTCTCCGATCTCGGGATGCCCGGCGAGGACGGCTACTGGTTGATTGAAGAGGTGCGTGCGCTGCCGGCCGGGCGTGGCGGGAAGACGCCCGCCGCCGCGCTGACCGCCTACGCGCGGGCCGAAGACCGTCTGCGGACGCTGCGCGCCGGGTTCCAGCATCACGTCACGAAACCGGCCGAGCCGCAGGAGCTGGTGGCCGTGGTGGCGAACCTCGCCGGGCGCAGCCGTGCCGAATAAATTCTCCGATGCCTGACAAATCCTTCGCGGCCCTCCTGACACTCGTCGTCGCCCTCATCGCCGCCGCCCCTGTGTGTGACGCGCAGCAGCCCGCGCCGCCCGCCCGCGAAGAGCAGGAGCCCGTCAAGGTCTACGCGGAGGAGGTGCGACTGCCCGTCGTCGCCTACGACGAGCGTGAGCGCTTCGACCCGACCCTTTCGGCCGACGACGTGCTCGTGCTCGAAGACGGCGTGCCGCAGCGCGTCAGGAGCGTGAGGCGTGTCCCGGCGAACGTCCTGCTCGTCTTCGACATGGGAGGGCAGGTGAACTCGACGCGTGTGGCCGATTCGACGCGGGAGGCGGCGCTGCGGCTCGTCGCCGGGCTGCGCGCCGGCGACCGCGTGGCCTTCGTGCAGAACGGCGGCCGCGCAGAGCTGCTGCAAGACTGGACGGACGACTACGCCGTCGCGACGCGCGTCCTCAAGACGAAGCTCTTCTCCGCCAAACGCTCGCGCCTGTCGGAGTGCCTTGCGCTGGCGGCCGCCAGGCTGAGGGCGGTGCCGGTCGGGAACACGCACGTCGTCGTCTTCACGGACGGGCTGGAGGCACAGTCGAGGGGCGAGGTTCGCGTCGACGAGATAGAGAAGGAGGCCGTGCGCGGCCTCCTCGGCTCGCAGGCGAGCGTCCACGTCTTCGGCTTCGCGTCGCTCGTGGGCGCGGCCGTGAAGGAGAGGAACAGCCCCGTCACCTTCGGCGGAACCGGCGACACCGTCCGGGTCGTCATCGACGTCGACTTCGAGATGCGCCGCTGGTTCCGGAATTACGCGCTGGCGACGAGGAGGCGCGGGGAGCAGCTTGCGGCGCTGGCGCGCGACGCCGGCGGGCGCGTGCTCCTCCCGGCGAACGCCGGTGAGGTGCTCGCGCTGGCCGACAAGGTCTCGCGCGACATCGGCGCGCAGTACGTCGTCACGTACGCGCCGCTCCGGCCGTTCGCGCGAGTTTCGGAGGGCGAGATTTCGGACGGAGACCGCAGGCGCGTCGACGTCCGCGCGCGCCGCATGGGGTTGCAACTCTTCACGCTGCGGACGGTCGTCACCGCGCCGTTAAGCTCAAAGCATAAGGAACGGTAGACGCCGAGCTTCCTGCACTCTGCCGACAGGTTCGCCCGAGGGCTCGCTCTCCAATGAGCGTGGGGAGCGCGGGGCCGTCTCCCGTGACAAATTAGCAACCTTCCGCGGGCATGATGCGGCCTTCAAGGGGGAATAGATGAATGGAGACTGCACAGTTCGTTTACAAGCCGGGGGCGGGCCTCGCCCACTTCGACCCGAAGTTCGCGGGTGACTTCGCCGGCGAGGAGGAGGCGCGTGCCCGGCTGTCCGAGGGCGCGGAGGGAATCGCCAAATACCAGAGCATCCTCATGGCCCACGGCACCCACGGGCTGCTCGTTATCTTGCAGGGCATGGACGCCGCCGGCAAGGACGCGACCATCAAGCACGTGATGTCGCGCGCCGACCCGCAGGGGTGCGAGGTGAAGATGTTCAAGGAGATGACCGAGAAGGAGGTCAGGCACGACTATCTTTGGCGAGCCGTCCGGTCGATGCCGGCGCGGGGGCAGATAGGCATCTTTAACCGCTCTTACTACGAGCACGTGATGGCGGAGAAGGTGCATCCGGAGAAACTGGAGCGGCAAAAACTGCCCGAAGGTGCCGCGGGCGAGGGCCTCTGGGCCACCCGCTACCGGCAGATTAACGACTTCGAGCGGTACCTCGTGGAGAACGGCATCCACGTACTGAAGTTTTACCTCAACCTCTCCCGGGATGAGCAGCGGGAGAGGCTGCTGGAGCGCCTGTCGCGTCCCGATAAGAGGTGGAAATTTTCGGGCAGCGACGTCGAGGAGCGCCGGCTCTGGGACGAGCACATGAAAGCGTTCGAGGAGGCGTTCGAGCAGACCAGCACGGAGTGGGCCCCGTGGCACATCATACCGGCCGACAACCGCTGGTTCGCGCGGGCCGCCGTGGCATCGGCCATCGTCTCAAAGCTCAAATCTTTCCACTCCGAGTACCCGCGGCAGAGCGACGAAAAGGAGCGGGAACTGGAAGCCGCGCGCGGCGCGCTGGAGGGCGAGGTGGCGGGCGGCTGACGAAGGTGCCGGCCTCCGAGATGCAAACCCCGTCCGGTAAACGCCGCGCTCCACGTTTGAAAAATTGAAGTAGCCAGCTCCGGGCTGGCTCCAATAAGCATCCAGAGTCCGATAAGGAATGTTATGAGACTTGTGGCCGCGGACAAAAATTAAGATCGTTTGGAGAGACTTTGTGTGCAAAGCCTTCTTTAAGCAGTTGTGCTTATCAGACGCTAAGTACTCCTGTGACTTTTTTAGATGTATAGAATCTCCATCGCCGGGTTACGTCTCCCCGCTACCTCCTACTCTCTGTAGCTTCGCTGACGTATCGAGTGTCTTCCGCCGTGCCTGGGTCGACGCCGCGCGCCGCCGGGTCACCTGCGTCGTTTGACGAGGCGGCCGAGGCATTAAACTCGTCAAGTATGAAGCCCTGTCGAATCAAGTATTCGAGGATGCGCTCGGCATTCTCCTCGCCCGAGTGCTCGACCGTTTCGAGGACCAGTTCGGCGCGGAGCGGCGGTTCGTAAGGGTCATCGACGCCGGTGAAATTCTTAATCTTGCCCTCGCGCGCCTGCCGGTACATGCCTTTCGTATCGCGCGCCTCGCAGACTTCGAGCGGCGTGTCGACGAAGACTTCGATGAAGCGGTCGCCGCCGACCGCCGCGCGGCACTCGTTACGCGTCGAGCGGTAGGGACTCACCGCCGCGCAGAGCGCCACCCCGCCGTGGCGCACCACCTCGGCGGCGACGAAACCGATGCGACGGACGTTCGTGTCGCGGTCCTCCCGGCTGAAACCCAAGCCCTGTGAAAGGTTGGTGCGCACCACGTCGCCGTCGAGCAGTGTGACCTGTCGCCCGCGTTCGAGCAGCTTGACGGTCAGGATGTCGGCGGCGGTGGACTTCCCCGCCCCGCTCAGTCCCGTGAACCACACGCAGAAGCCCTGCCGGTGCCGCGGCGGGTGCGCCTGCCCCAGAATCGAGGCCACCTCGGGGCGCGTAAACCAGCCGGGCAGGTCGCGGCCGCGCCGAAGGTAATCGTCTCTCACCTCCGTGCCCGAGATGGAGGCCGTGAGCGCGCCCGCGGGGACGCGCGTCGATTCTTCGTAGCGGTCTTCTTCGGGCAGGTAAAGCATCTCGGAGAACGCCAGAGGCTTGACGCCCGTCTCGGCGCTGAACCGTTCGAGTAGTTCCTGCGCGTCGTACGGGCCGTAGAACGGGGAGTCTTGCGAATCCCGGCCGGGGCTGGCGTGGTCGCGCCCGACGACGAAGTGGTTCGCGCCGAAATTGCGCCGGATGATGGCGTGCCAGAGGGCTTCGCGCGGCCCCGCCATTCTCATCGCCAGCGGCAGCAACGACAGAAGCGTCCGCGCGGGGTCGTAGTAGCGCTCGGCCAGCACCCTGTAAGAGCGGACGCGCGTGTAGTGGTCGATGTCGCCGGGCTTGGTGAGGCCGACGACAGGGTGCAGCAGGAGCACGCCGCCGGCGGCGAGCGCCGCCCGCTTGGTCAGCTCTTCGTGCGCGCGGTGGAGGGGGTTTCTGGTCTGGAAGGCGACCACGTTCTGGCAGCCGAGCCCGGCCAGCCGCCCGCGCACCTGCGTCGGCGTCAGGCGCAGGTTTCTAAAATCGTGATAGCGCGGCAGGGCGAAAACGCGCACCCGGCCCGCGACGCACAACTCGCCCCACGTATTCATCTCGGCCACCAGCGGGTGGCGTAGGTCGTTCGTGCCGTAGGCGAGCCGCGCCTCGCGCGCCCTGTCCCACTCGAAGACCTCTTCGACCGTCATGCAGGCGAGCAGGTTGTTGTGCTGGTCGACGAGCGTCACCTCTCCGCCGAGACGCGGGCCCGCGTCCCTACCGACAGTCAGCGTAACGGGGAGCGGGAAGAGGGTGCCGTCGGCGAGACGCATCTCCTCCAGGACGCGCTCGTAGTCGGCGCGGCCCATGAAACCCGCGAGCGGGGAGAAGCCGCCGGTGGCGAGAAGTTCAAGGTCGCAGACGTTGCGCGGCGTCAGTTGCAGGCGCGGCAGGCGGGCGGCGGCGGCGCGCGCCTCTTCGCGCTCCGCGTCCGGCACCATCAGGCTGACGAGCCTGCCGCCGAAGGGGTCGATTAACTTCGTCTGTGCTTCGTGATTGTTCATCGTTCGTGCTTCTTCATTAATGACGGGTTAAGAGTCGCGCGTCGGGTCCCGCGTGACGTGATAGTTTTGATTAGAGAGTGTGAACGGGCAAGGATGAGACTCGCCGTCGAGGCGCGGGCAAGCTTGAAAGGACGCGGGACAAAGTACACACCTCAAAATGGCGTGTCAAGCGGAACCCCCGTCCGCCTCGCCGGGCCGCGTTTCCGCGTCCGCATTCAAACTTAAGAGGGTCGCGGTCGCCGCGTCGGCCGGCCGGCGCGTCGGGTTGACGCCTTCACGGCTCAATGTTCAAGGCGCTCAAGGCGATTTGATAGATATCGCCGAGGCCGTTCCCCGGCCGTCTCAACCTTTCCTCCAGCTCGCGGTAAGTTAGATGTTTTTCCGGCCGTCTATTCCCGGACCCGAACCCCCTTGTGCTCGTCCAGAACAGATACTTCCCGCCGGGCGCGATCATGGGCGAAAGCTCGTTGCCGTCGGAGTTGACCTTAGCGCCCAGGTTGACGGGCTTAGTCCACACGCCCCGCCGCAGGTAGCTCAGGTAGAGGTCGAAGCCGCCGAGCCCGTCGGCCCGCCCGCCGCCCATAAAAATGAGGAAGCGTTCGTCGGGCGAGATGAAAGGCTCGAACTCGTTGAACTGCGTGTTGATGTTTTCGCCGAGGTTCTCGGGCTCGCCGTACTTCCCTTCGACGAGGCGGGAGCGGTAGATGTCCGTCCTCCCCTTGCCGCCCGCGCGGTCTGAGCCAAAATAGATGGTGCCGTCGCGCGTCAGCGTCGGATACCACTCGTTGCCTTCGCTGTTGACGGGGGCCCCGAGGTTCTTCGGCTCGCCCCAGCCGCGGGCCGTCTTCTCTACCACCCAGATGTCCATGTCGGGCTTCGTCTTACCGGCCGCCGGACGGTTAGAGATGAAATACAGGCGTGAGCCGTCGGCCGTGATGAAGGGGTCGGCGTCGCTATACTGACCCGAGAACGGAGCCACCTCGGGCGCGCCCCACCTCCCCGCGTCGAAGCGCGAGACGACGATTGTCCAGAAACTGAAGTCCGGGGTGCTCTTTAAGAAATAGAGAGTCCGGCCGTCGGGCGTGAACGCGGGGTGCGAGTCGTAGTCGCCGGTGGAGACGACCCCTTCGGCGAAGAGCGCCGGCTCGTCCAACGGTTTGTCGGAAGCGTACGGGGCCGCGGCACGGTTCGTTTGCCGCGCCGCCGCGCGCTCAAAGCACATTGAGCCGTAGCCCGAAACTATCAGTGCTGCCGAGAGGAGACGACACACTTTCATACGTAACCCTTCCTTCATGTCGGGTCGCGGGCCGCTTGACAACATCCGGAATGGGTGTATGATTCCCCCCTCAAAAATTTCTCCCGCGGCGCGCTGCTGCAACTCGCGATTAGTCGCGACGGTTCGATAAATCGCCATTGAATATATCAAAGTGGAGTCCTACATTCCGAAGATTTTATAATTCGGCGGCCGAACCTGCCCATGTTCCAGGCCGCCGCTCAGGAGTCAGTTCGACGAGTTAAGTGAATGAAGTCTTGCCCCGCGTTGGTGCTTTGGTCGCACGTCCGGTCTTGAAGCCTTAAAAGGGTATTCACCTATCCTCGGTTGGTAGTCCTTGCCCCTGTCCTCGTAATAATTAAACACCACGGCCTTGGGAAACAGTTAGGCCCTAGTTTGCGGTGCTTTCGCGCCGCCGCTGCCTTTATGACAATCAAGCGGGCCGGCGCGTGTACGGCCGCTTTAGTCGACCAGGAGATTCAAGGGGGCGAACCCGCGTGCGGGTTCTTCAAAGGCCGACGCCTCCCCCCATTCCCTGACACCAGCATTCGCGCCCCGTTGCCATCTCCCCACCAACGAAGGTTCATAAATCAGCAGCTTCAGGTTAACAGCGTCGGGCGGACAAAACGGGCATACCTATGACGAAAAATGAGAGCAGTTCCGGCTCGGCGCTGCTTCACGCGGCCGGACTGCCTGCTCCCGCGGGGACGGAGGGACGGCGGCCGGCGGCGGAGCGCGACGAAACCGCCGTCGCCGACCCGCCCGTCGAAGGTCTCCACCGACTGTTCGAGGCGCAGGCCGCGCGCACGCCCGACGCGGTCGCGGTCACCTTCGAGGGGCGGCACCTCACCTACCGGGAGTTGAACGAGCGGGCCAACCGGCTGGCGCGCCTCCTCCTCCGCTCGGGGGTCGGCCCCGAGGCCATCGTTCCCATCTGCGTCGACCGCTCTGTCGAGATGGTCGTCGGGCTCTACGGCATCCTCAAAGCCGGTGCCGCCTACCTGCCTCTCGACCCGGCCTACCCGACAGAAAGACTCGCCTTCATGCTGCGAGATTGCCGTCCGCCGGTCGTGCTCACCGAACGGCGGCTGCTCGAAACCCTGCCCGCACACGGCGCGCGCGCGGTCTGCCTCGACGCGGACTGGGGCGAGCCCGAAGCGGGGGACGGTGACAACCCGCCGGTCGGCGTCGCGGCGAGCAACCTCGCTTACGTCATCTACACGTCGGGCTCGACCGGTCAACCGAAGGGCGCGATGAACACGCACCGCGCCATCATCAACCGCCTGCTATGGATGCAGGACGAGTACGGGCTGGACGCGACGGACAGCGTGCTGCAAAAAACGCCGTTCAGCTTCGACGTCTCGGTGTGGGAGTTCTTCTGGCCTTTGATGACGGGCGCGAGGCTGGTGGTGGCGCGCCCGCTCGGCCACCACGACAACGCGTACCTCGCCGACGTGATCGAAGCCGAGCGCATCACGACGCTCCACTTCGTGCCCTCGATGCTCCAGGTCTTCCTCGAAGAGCAGGAGCTTCGGAGTCGGTGCGCTTCGCTCCGCCGCGTCGTCTGTAGCGGCGAGGCGCTCACTTACGACCTTCAGAGACGTTTCTTCAGCCGCCTCGACGCGGAGCTGCACAACCTGTACGGCCCGACCGAGGCGGCCGTCGACGTCACCTCCTGGCGATGCGAGCGGGAGGGCGACCTGCGCGTGGTGCCCATCGGATGCCCCATCTCGAACACGGAAATCCACCTGCTCGACGAAGGACTGAGCCCCGTCCCGGAGGGCGTCGCGGGCGAGCTGCACATCGGCGGGATTTGCCTCGCGCGCGGCTACCTGAACCGCGCGCCGCTCACCGCCGAACGTTTCATCCCGCACCCCTTCTCGCCGGAGCCCGGCGGGCGACTCTACAAGACCGGAGACCTGGCGCGTCAACTGCCCGGCGGGGCCATTGAGTACGTCGGGCGCATCGACCATCAGGTGAAGATTTGCGGCGTCCGCATCGAGCTGGGCGAGATTGAGGCCGCCGCCGTCGAGCACCCGTCGGTGCGCGAGGCCGTCCTCCTCGCGCGCGAAGACGCGCCGGGCGACAAGCGGCTGGCCGCTTACCTCCTGGCCGACGACGCGGGCGGCGGGCGGGCGGCAGACGCGGAGTTGCGCGCCTTCCTGCTGGAGCGGCTCCCGCACTACATGGTGCCCTCGGCGTACGTCTGGCTAGAGCAATGGCCGCTCACGACGAGCGGCAAGGTCGACCGCCTCCGCCTGCCCGCGCCGCCGCCTGCCGCGCACGACGGGCGGCAGGCGGCCGCGCCGCGGAACATCCTAGAGGAGCTGGTCGCCGGCCTCTGGTGCGAGGTTCTGGGACTCGCCTCGGTCGGCGTGGAAGACAACTTCTTCGACCTCGGCGGCCACTCGCTGCTCGC
>DASVSK010000520.1:0-4578 GCA_036388135.1 Pyrinomonadaceae bacterium
GGGGCTCGTCGCAGAGGGCGTGAGCATCGGCACGCGCTCGCGCTGCGCGACCCGCGCGGCGGCGAGCGAGCGCGAGCTGACGACCTCGCCGAGCAGCGCGTGAACCTTCACCTCGCGCACAAGCCTCTCGACGACCACCTCGGTCTCGACCGCGTCCGAGCGCGTGTCCTGCACGATCATCTCGACGCGGCGGCCGCCCGCCCCGCCCGCGGCGTTCGCCTCCTCGACGGCCATGCGGTAGCCGTTGAGCGCCGAGATGCCGTACTGCGCCGTGTCGCCCGTCAGCGACATGAAGACGCCGACGCGGACTCTCTCGTCCGGCGTGGGCTCGACCACGGCCCCCGAGCCGCCCCCGCCCCGCCCGCGCCAGCACCCCGCCGCCGCGACCGCCGCGACGAGCGCGAGCAGCGCACAGGCGCTCCGACACACGCGGGACTTGCCTCCTGCCAAACGCCTACCTCCTCAATGCTCCGTGCGTCGCGCGGCCGTCTCGCCGACCTCGGCGACGGCCTCGTCGTGGCCGGGCTCGGGCTCGGCCGGCGTGCGCCGGAGCGACCACTTGAGCGCGGGCGGCGTCACCAGCGTCGTCACGATGACCATGATGACGACCGCGCCGAAGGTCGCCGGGCCGATGACGGGCCCGGGCGTCCCCCCCGCGCCGGGCAGCGTCAGCGTCGCGCCTAGCCCCGCGAAGATGAGCCCCACCTCGCCGCGCGGTATCATCCCCAGGCCCACCGAGAGGCGGTTGACGCCGCGCTCGGTGACGGCGAGCGCGCAGACCTGCTTGCCGATTATCGCCGCGAACGTCAGCGCCGCCGCGAAGCCCAGCAGCTCCCAGCGCGCGAACGCGCTGAGGTCGACCCTCATCCCCATCAGCACGAAGAAGACGGGGACGAGCGTGGCGCTGACCGGGGCCAGAAGGTCGTCGAGCCGCTGCTCGCCGCGGCTGTTGAAGACCTCGAAGTGCGCCTCGTCGAGGACGAGCCCGGCGGCGAAGGCCCCGACGACGGGCGCGAGCCCGACGCCGGCCGCCGCCCACGCGAGGAAGAGGCAGAAGGCCAGCGCCAGCGTCAGCAGCACGCCGCGGCTCCGGAAGCGGCCCGCGCCGCGGAACAGGTGCGGGACGACGAAGTGGCCGACGGCGACCGCGCCCAGCAGGAACGCGGCCGACGCGGCGGCGATGCGGGCGACGTCGGAGAGCGAGAGCGCCCCGCCCGCGGACGACGCGCGGATGGCCCCGGCGACGACGGCGAGGATGAGCAGGCCGAGCACGTCGTCGATGACGGCCGCGCCGAGGATGATGCGCGACTCGCGCGTCCGGAGCCGCCCCAGGTCGCGCAGCACGCGCGCCGTGATGCCGACGGAGGTGGCGCACAGCGTCGCGCCGATGAAGACGTGGACGAGCGTCGGCTCCGACGGCATGAAGTAGTAGGAGACGCCCCAGCCGAGGAAGAAGGGGAAGACGACGCCCGCGACCGCCACGAACAGCGAAGACCAGCCGACCTCCAGCATCTCGGCGACGTTCGATTCTAGCCCGACCTCGAAGAGAAGGATGATGACGCCCAGCTCGGCCAGCGCGCCGATGACGGCGTGCGCGCGGAGCTGTTCGACGCCGCCGACGCCCGCCAGCGCCAGCGCCCCCACGGCCATCCCCGCCGCCAGCTCGCCGAGCACCGCCGGCTGGTTGAGCCGCTCGAAGACCTCGCCGCCGGCCTTCGCCACGACGAAGATCAGCGCGAGCCCCAGCAGCACGAACGGGTCGAGCCCGTGGCCGCCGCCGGCCTCGCCGCCTCCCCCGGCCGCCGAAGCGCCCGCGGGTCGCGCCGCCATGAGCGCCAGCCCGCAGAGCCCGACGAGCGCGGCCGCCCGGGGCAGCCGCGTCCGCTTTGTCACGCCCCTCTTCATCGATTCCGGAGGTGGGAGAGTCCCGGAGGGCGTCGCCCTCCTGCGCGCTCACTCGCCGAGGTAGGCTTCCTTGATGCGTGGGTCGGCGGCCAGGTCTTTCGACGCGCCCTCCATCACGATGCGCCCCGTCTCAAGGACGTAGGCGCGGTCGGAGTGTTTGAGCGCGGCGTGCGCGTTCTGCTCGACGAGGAGGATGGTCGTCCCCTCGCCGCGTATCTCGTCGATGGCCTCGAAGATGGTGTGGACGACGAGCGGCGCGAGGCCGAGCGAAGGCTCGTCGAGCAGGAGCAGGCGCGGGCGCGACATCAGGGCGCGCGCCATCGCCAGCATCTGCTGCTCGCCGCCAGAGAGCGTGCCCGCCTTCTGCGACTCGCGCTCCTTGAGGCGCGGGAACATGCGGAAGCCGCGCTCCAGGTCTTCGGCGATCTCGGCCTTGTTCTTCTTGAGGTACGCGCCCATCTGGAGGTTCTCGCGGACGGTGAGGTTGGCGAAGACGCCGCGCCCCTCGGGCGACATCGAGATGCCGCGCGCCACGAGCTGGTGCGTGGGCTTGCCGCCGATGTTCTCGCCCTCGAACATCAGCCGCCCCTCGGTGGGCGAGAGCAGCCCCGTGATGGTGCGCAGCGTCGTCGTCTTGCCCGCGCCGTTGGCGCCGATGAGCGTCACCACCTCGCCCTGCTCGACGCGCATCGACACGCCCTTCAAAGCCGTGATGGCCCCGTAGCTGACGGAAATGTTTTCGAGTGTAAGCATGAATGAAGTAGACAGTAGTCAGTAGCCGGTAGTCAGTAGAAAGCCTTCGTCGCCCGCGCCGTCAGTATGCCAGTCGACGTCCGACCGGCGGAGCCTGCTGACTACTGACTACCGGCTACTGCCTGCTAATCCCCCAGATAGGCTTCGATCACCTTCGGGTCGTTCCTGATCTCGTGGGGGAGGCCGAGCGCGATGGACTTGCCGTAGTCGACGACCTGGATGCGCTCGCAGACGCCCATCACGACCTTCATGTTGTGCTCGACGAGAAGGATGGTCAGGCCGAAGCGGTCGCGTATCTTGTGAATCAGCTTCAGGAGGTCGTCCTGCTCCGAGGGGTTCATGCCCGCGGCCGGCTCGTCGAGCAGCAGGAGCTGCGGGCGCGTGGCGAGCGCGCGCACGATCTCCAGCCGGCGCTGGTTGCCGTAAGGCAGCGAAGTCCCGCCCTCCTCGCTGAAGCGCGCGAGGTCGAAAATCTCCAGCAGTTCAAGGCAGAAGTCGCGGTGCTCGCGCTCATCGCGCCCGAAGCGCGGCGTGCGCAGCACGGCGTCGGCCAGCGACTGGCGCGCGTGGCGGTGGCAGGCCGTCATCACGTTCTCCAGCACCGTCATGCCGGGGAAGAGCCGTATGTTCTGGAACGTGCGCGAGACGCCGCGCCGCGAAATCTGGTAGGGGCGGAGCCCGTCGACCCGCTGACCCTGGAAGTAAATCTCGCCCGAGGTGGGCTTGTAGACGCCGGTCAGGAGGTTGAAGACCGTGGTCTTCCCCGCCCCGTTCGGCCCGATGAGCCCGTAAATCTCGCCCGGCCTGACGGCCATGTCGAGCGAGTTGACGGCGACGAGGCCGCCGAAGCGAATCGTCGCCTTGTCGGTGCGCAGGATGGCGTCCCCCGCGGGGGCGGCCTGCGCCTCGGAGCGCGCCGTGCGCGCGGCCTCGGCGAGGATGCCGTCCTCCTTCGTCGCCCTGACGTCGCTCGGTTCCGGCCCGCGTGTCATCTGTTCTGCCCCCCCCCGCCGGCCGAATCGCGGTCGGCCGCCTCGCCCGCCTGCTGCGCGATGGGCACGCCGGGGTCGTCGCCCACCTGCCGGCCGCCCTCGGGCGCTTTCTGCGCCCTGCGCAGCCAGTGGAGCCCTATCTCGCGCTCACCCAGGACGCCCTGCGGGCGCGTCAGCATGATGACGATGAGGAGCGCGGCGTAGATGACGAGGCGCAGGTCGGCGAAGTTGAACCCGCCGACCGACGGGAGCTGCCTCAGAAGCTCGGGCAGGATGGTGATGACGAACGCGCCCAGCACCGCGCCCGTGATCGAGCCCATCCCGCCGAGCACGATCATGATGATGACCTCGAAAGACTTGATGAAGGTGAAGTCGGGCGTCGCCAGGAACCGCTTGAAGTGGCCGAAGAGCACGCCCGCCACGCCCGCGAACGCCGAGCTGATGGCGAACGAGAGCACCTTGTAACGCGTCGTGTTGACGCCCATCGCCTCCGCCGCCAGCTCGTCCTCGCGGATTGAGATGAGCGCGCGCCCCGTGTCCGAGCGGACGATGTTGCGGACGACGACGATGGTCAGGACGGCGAAGATGCCGACCCAGAGGAAGTTGACCGAGCCGGGGACGGTGAAGCCGGTCGCGCCGCCGACGACGTCGAGGTTGAGGATGACGATGCGGATGATCTCGGCGAAGCCGAGCGTGACGATGGCGAGGTAGTCGCCGCGCAGCCGCAGCGACGGGACGCCGACGAGCACCCCCATCCCCCCCGCGACGAGCGCGCCGATGAGGATGGCCGTCGTGAAGGTGACGACGTGCGCGACGTCGCCGCCTCCGAGCGCCCTCTCCAGGCCGGGGCCGTGGTAGACCGTGAAGTAGGCCGACGAGTAGGCCCCGATGGCCATGAAGCCCGCGTGGCCGATGGAGAACTGACCCG
>DASVSK010000521.1:0-1688 GCA_036388135.1 Pyrinomonadaceae bacterium
GGCGGAAGGAGAAAGGCGAAGGGCGAAAGGTTAACGTATTAACCTTTCGCCCTTCGCCTTTCTCCTTCCGCCTTTCGCCCTTCGCCTTTTTTGGAACTTGCCTTCGGCGGCGGGCGTTTACCTCTTCTACTCAGCCGGAGCGCAGGTCTTCGTCTATCCGAACGCCGGCGCACGTTCCGTCACCCCGACCTTTCAACAAAAATCCGGCGCGCGGCAGCGTCGACCTTGCCGGATCGAGGACGAAAACATGAACAGACCCACACGCCTCCTCTCCTTCGCGCTCTGCCTCTCGACGTTCGCGCCGGCCGCCGACGCCCAGACCGCCCCCGGCGCGCGGCAGAAGAAGCCCGCCGCGAAGAAACCCTCGGCCGAAGCCGCCGCAGACCCGATGGCCGAGGTGCGCCGCGCGTCCGCCGTCTCGCTCGTCTCGACGCTGGCCGAGGAGGCGCGCGCCTTCGGCGAACCGGCATTGCGCGCGCGCGTGCAGGCGCGCGCCGCCGACGCGCTGTGGGAGACCGACCGCGAGCGTGCGCGCTCTCTCTTCCGCCGCGCATGGGAGGCGGCCGAGGCGCACGACCGCGACACCGCCAACCTGTCCGACGCCGAACGCCGCCGCCGCGCCGTCGCGCAGGGCGGGGCCGCGGCGCGCGGCCTGCTCAACATGCGCCGCGAGGTCGTCGCCCTCGCCTCCAGGCGCGACCGCGAGCTGGGCGAGGAGTTCCTCGCGAAGATGGACGAGTCGCGCAAGGCCGAAGAGTCGGGCGCGACCGCCCCGACCGCCACGCAAGCGCCCGCGCAGCCGCCGGGCAAGCCCTTCAACCCCGACAACCCGCCGCCCGCGATGGCGCAGCGGCTCGGCCTCGCGCAGCAGCTCCTCAACGACGGCGACACCGAGCGCGCGATGCAGTTCGCAGACCCGGCGCTCTACCCCGTCAACACCTACGGGATGAACGTCCTCAACACGCTGCGCGAGAAGGACGCGCCCGCGGCCGACAGGCGCTTCGTGGCGCTCGTCACGCGCGCGGCGGCCGACCCGGCGGCCGACGCCAACAGCGTCTCGCTGCTCTCGTCCTACGTCTTCACGCCGTTCCTCTACATCACGGTCGCGCCCGACGGCAGGAGCCACACGCGACAGTGGCGCGGCGACAACGCGCCGCCCGCGGGGCTCGACCCGCGCGTGCGCGAAGCCTTCCTCAACTCGGCGGCGCAGATACTGCTGCGGCCGCTCTCGCCGCCCGAAGAGGATCGCTCCTCGTCGGGGCGCGTCGGCGGCTACGTCGTCGCCACGCGCATGCTCCCGCTCTTCGACCGCTACGCGCCCGACAGGGCCGCGGCGCTGCGCGCGCGCCAGGCGCTGCTGGCGCAGGACACGCCCGAGCGGAACCGCCGCCCCGACGACCCCCTGCTGACGCGCGGCGTCGTGCCCGAAGAGCCGGGCCGCGACAAGGTGCAGGAGGCGCTGGCCCGCCTCGACAACGCGAAGAGTCCCGCCGAGCGCGACATGCTCTACTACCGCGCGGCGATGGCCTCGCTTGAGAAAGAGCCCGCGCGCGCGCGCGAGTACGCCGACAAGATAGAGGACGCGGACACGCGCAAACAGCTCATCGCCTTCATGGCCTTCCAGCAGGTGCAGGAGGCCGTGCGCGGCAAGCGCGGCGACGACGCGCTCAGGCTCGCGCGCGGCGACG
>DASVSK010000522.1:0-2601 GCA_036388135.1 Pyrinomonadaceae bacterium
GCAGCTCCGCGTAGACGGTGTAGGCGTCGGCGGCCAGCATCTCGTCGAAGGAGAGGTCGGGCTCGGCGCGGCGCGCCTGCTGCGTGCCCGGCGGCGGCGTCGCCGCGGGCGCGGGCGCTTGCGTCGCGTCGGGGCTCGGCGCGGGCGCGGCGGCGGGCGTCGCGGCGGGACGCGCGGCGGGCGCGGACGCGCGCGGGCGCGGCTGTTGACGGCGGCGCTGCGCGAGGCCGCCGGGTGCCGAGCCTAACAGCAGGAGCGCGGCGCAGGCGTGCGCCATCAGGCGGGGGAAAAGTTGGCGGGGTCTCATACTCTTTTTCACCAGAGGGGACGCAGTCGAGCGGGGGTTTTAAGCCGCGGAGGGCTCAAAGGGAGAACGCCCCGGCGGGGGCGACGGCCGCCCCTTCGCGGCCGAGATTGTAACGCACGCCGCACGGGATGTAACGGGCGGACGCGGCCGGCGGCGCGCTCCGAGGTTGACTTCGCCGCGGCCGAGCGGCGAAACTCTCGGTCGCTCCCACTTCTCTTCCAAACCGAGGCCACACCGATGATGAACAGACGTCATTTCGCCATCCTCGCGCTCGCCGCCGCGCTCTCGCTGGCGGGCGCGTGTACGACCGCCGCGCCGACCAACCAGACCGCCGCGACGACCCCGACGCCGGCCGCCGCCGCCGCGCCGGGGCTCCCCGCCGAGCTGAAGCCCGCGCTCGACTCGGTCAACGCCGACGACCTGATGCGCCACATCAAGGCGCTCTCGTCCGACGAGTACGAGGGGCGCGGCCCCGGCACGCGCGGCGAGGAGCTGACCGTCAAGTACCTGACCGAGCAGTTCCAGCGGCTGGGGCTCAAGCCCGGCAACCCCGACGGCACGTTCGTCCAGAAGGTGCCGCTGGCCGGCTTCCGCGCCGAGCCGCAGGCGACGCTCAAGGCGGGCGACAAGGAGATGAAGCTTGAGAACCTCAAGGACTACGTCGCCGTCACGCGCCGCTACGTGCCGCAGGTCGACGTCAAAGACTCCGAGGTCGTCTTCGTCGGCTACGGCGTGACCGCGCCCGAGTACGGCTGGGACGACTACAAGGGCGTCGACGTCAAGGGCAAGACCATCGTCATGCTCATCAACGACCCGGCCGTGCCCGACCCCTCGAACCCCGCCGGGCTCGACCCGAACGCGTTCAAGGGCAAGGCCATGACCTACTACGGCCGCTGGACGTACAAGTACGAGGAGGCGACGCGCCGCGGCGCGGCCGCCGCCGTCATCGTCCACGAGACGGGGCCAGCCGGCTACCCCTTCGAGGTGGTCTCGGGGAGCTGGGGGCGCGAGAACTTCGACATCGTCTCGCCCGACAAGAACGTGGGGCGCGTCGGCGTCGAGTCGTGGATAACTTTAGACCGCGCGAAGGAGCTGTTCGCCGCCGGCGGTCAGGACTTCGAGGCACTGAAGAAGGCGGCCGTGACGAAAGAGTTCAAGCCCGTCGCCCTGAACGCCCGTGCCACGTTCAGCATCAAGAACACGCTGCGCACCATCGACTCGCAGAACGTCGTCGCCCGGCTCGAAGGCTCCGACCCGGCGCTCAGGAACGAGTACGTCGTCTACAGCGCGCACTGGGACCACCTGGGGCGCGACGAGAACGCGCAGGGCGACGGGATTTATAACGGCGCGATAGACAACGCCTCGGGCATCGCGCAGGTGCTCGAACTCGCCGAGGCGTTCACCAAGCTCCCCGCCCCGCCCAAACGCTCGCTCGTCTTCCTCGCCGTGACGGCCGAGGAGAAGGGGCTGCTCGGCGCGAAGTATTACGCCGAGCACCCGCTCTACCCGCCCGCCAAGACGCTCGCCAACATCAACATCGACGGCGCGAACCAGTGGGGGCGCACGCGCGACCTGACGGTCGTCGGCGACGGCAACACCACGCTCGACGACCTGGCGCGCGAGGTGGCCGCGATGCAGGGGCGCACCGTCAAGCCCGACCCCGAGCCGGAGAAGGGCTTCTACTACCGCTCCGACCACTTCGAGTTCGCCAAGATCGGCGTGCCCGCCTTCTACGCCGACACGGGCACCGAGTACGTCGGCAAGTCGCCCGAGTTCAGCCAGACGAAGCGCGACGAGTACACCAGCCGCGACTACCACAAGCCCACCGACGAGGTGAAGCCCGACTGGGACCTGTCCGGCGCGGTCGAGGACGCGCAGTTCCTCCTGACCGTCGGCCACAGGGTGCTCCAGGGGGACAAGTACCCCGAGTGGAAGCCCGGCACAGAGTTCAAGGCCAAGCGCGACGAGTCGCTCAGGGGCGCGCCCGCGCCGTAGCGCGGCGGGGAAGAATTAACCCGGGCGGGCGGGAAGAATCATGAAAGTCAGAGCGCCATTTTTAAGCGGGCTCGCGCTGTGCGTCGCGTGCCTCCCGGCGTCGGCGGGCGCGCAGCAGCCGGGCGCGCAGCAGACACAGCAAAAGCCCGCGGAGCAGACGAAGCCCGAGCCGCCCGTGAAGAAGAAGAACGCGCGCCCGGAGGGCGAGGCCGAACCCGGGGCCGAGCCGTTCGACAAGATGACGCCGGCGCAGATGGGCGGGCGCTGCGTCACGCTCGACACGGAGGCGGGCGAGGTCG
>DASVSK010000523.1:0-1934 GCA_036388135.1 Pyrinomonadaceae bacterium
CGTCGTCGCAGAAGATCGTGTAGGCCATCCGCAGTTTGTCCCCGTTAGCCTTCTCCATCGTGTCCCCTTCTAGTAAAGCCCCGGCACCAGCCGCCTCGTGTCGCGGGCGTAGGCGAGGTACTCCTCGCCGAAGTGCTCGCCGAGCGCCGCCTCTTCGACGCGGATGCGGTAGAGCGTGGCGGCGAGCATCGGGAGGAAGATGAGGGCGGCGCTCAGCCAGTTCGCAAACGCGAGGCCGAAGCCGAGGTAGCGCAGCAGCAGCCCCGTGTAAGACGGGTGCCTGACCACGCGGTAGGGCCCGCGCCGCACGACCCGCTGCCCCTCAAGTATCGAAACGTTGACCGTGAAGTAATCCCACAGCGCGCGGATGGCCGCCCAGCGCAGCGCCGTCCCCGCGACGAGCAGCGCGACGCCCGCCGCCGCCAAGTAAGCGCCGCCCGCGCGCACGCGCCCGTAGTCCGTAAAGCCGAGGACTATCCCCGCCGGCACGGAGAGGACGCCCGTCACGTTGTACGCCGCGAGCGAGCCCCTGTCCCAGTCGACCGCCGTGCGCACCCTCCGCCCGCGCAGAAGAATCTTCTCCGCGACGAACGTCACGGCGTAGACGGCGAGCGCGAGAGCGGGCAGGGGTGTGAACCTCATGGCGTCTGTAAACCGACCCGGGCCGCCTCAGCCGGCGGAGCCCAGCATGCCTTTCAACGTCTCCTCGTCGACGACGGTGAGGCCGAGCGCCTGCGCCTTGTCGAGCTTCGAGCCCGCCTCCTCGCCCGCGACGACGTAGTCCGTCTTCTTGCTCACGGTCGAGGTCACGCGCCCGCCGCGCGCCTCGATGGCCGCGCGCGCCTCGTCGCGCGTCAACGTCTCAAGCCGCCCGGTCAGCACGAACTGCTTGCCCGCGAAAGCCTCGTCCGCGCCGGCGCCCGCGCCCGCCGCGAGTTCCGTCCGCACGCCGAACCCGCGCAGGCGCTCGCAGAGCCCGGCGTTACCTTCGTCGTCGAACCAGTCGCGCGCCGACTGGGCCACGGTCAGGCCGATCTCGTGTATGTCGTCTATCTCCTCGACCGTGGCGGCGGCCAGCCGTTCGAGCGAGCGGAAGTGGCGCGCGAGCAGCGCGGCCGTGCGCTCCCCGACGTGGCGAATCCCCAGGCCGTAGACGAGCTGCGGCAGGTCGCGCGACTTGCTCGCCTCGATCTGCGCGCGGAGGTTGGCGGCCGACTTCTCGGCCATGCGTTCGAGGCCGGCCAGCTCCTCGGGCGTGAGCTTGTAGAGGTCGCCGACGTCCGAGACCATTCGCTTCTGGACGAGCTGGTCGGCCAGCGCCTCGCCCAGACCCTCAATGCGCATGGCGCGGCGCGAGGCGAAGTGGAGGAGTCGCGCCTTCAACTGCGCCGTGCAGTCCGCGGCGACGCAGCGCGAGACGACCTCGCCCTCGGGGCGCGAGATGAGGCCGTTACAGACCGGGCAGTTCGCGGGGAAGACGTAAGGCTTCGCCTTCCGCGGGCGGCGCGACTTAACGACGCTCAGAACCTTCGGGATGATTTCGCCGCTCTTCTCGATGTTGACCCAGTCGCCCTCCCTCACGTCGAGCCGCTTGATCTCGTCCTCGTTGTGGAGCGTCGCGCGCGCGACGACGGTGCCGGCGAGCTGGACGGGCGTGAGGTTGGCGACCGGCGTGAGCGCGCCCGTTCGCCCGACCTGCACGACGATGGACTCGACCCGCGTGGTCGCCTGGCGCGCCGGGTACTTGTAGGCGATGGCCCAACGCGGGGACTTCGACGTCGCGCCGAACTCGTCCTGCAAGGCCGTCGAGTCGACCTTGACGACCACGCCGTCAATCTCGTACTCGAGGCGGTCGCGCTCGGCCTCCATCCGGTTGCAGAACTCGATGACCTGCTCGATGTCGGGGCACTTCGCGCGGTGCGGGTTGACGGTGA
>DASVSK010000524.1:0-2206 GCA_036388135.1 Pyrinomonadaceae bacterium
GACGGTGTCGGTCGTCTTTTCGAACCTGACGTAGCGCGCGACCGGCTGCTGCTTCGCCTCGTCGTAAGCCTGGAAGGTGACCGAGAGGGTGCCGGCCGGGTAGGCTTCGGCGTGGTCGATGAAGACCTCCTCCTCGGCCTTCTCGACGGTGCTCTCGGCGGCGCTGAAGCGGTACTCGGTCGGCTCGGCAATCTGGCTGAAGTCGTGGAGGTAGAGCCTGTAGTCGGTCTCGCCCTTCTTCCTGATGAAGTAGCAGAGCAGGTTGAGCGGCCCGCTGGCGGCCTCGGGCGTGCGGCTGGCGAAGACGCCGCGGACGCCGAGCGGCGTCGTGCCCTCCTTCTGCGCCCCCTCCAGCGTCTTGTCGGACTCTTCGAGGGTTTCGAGGTAGTCCTCGGCCCACGAAACGACGCTCCTGGCGTCGGAGCCCTTCATGTTCTTGTAGACCTTGATGAACGCCTTCAGCTCCGTCTGCTTGTCGCCCGACAGCGTGAGCCGCTCCCGGATGGAGAGGATGTGCGCCTCCGGGTCGAGGTCGCCGCGCGTGACGGAGCCCTCGGTCGTGCGGGTCAGACCGCCCACGTCGAAGTCGTGCGCGGTCTTCTGCCCCGGCATCGCGAAGCCCTTCATCTCGCGCTCGTTCAGCTCGTCCGCCAGCGCGGGCTCGCTGACGACCTCGACGTCCGACTCGAAGACGTTGGGCTCGTAAAAGTTGTGGTGGACGAGGGCGACGATGGTGTAGACGCCCACCTCCGTGAAGGTGACGTCGAAGACGCGGTGGTCGATTGAGCCTTTGGGCGTCAGCACGAGGTAGCTGGTGAAGCCCTCCTTGACGACCGCGGTTCGGTCGCCCGCCTTGTGCGCGACCCACTGGATGCGCGCCACTGGGATGCGCATGCCGCCGCTCACCTCGTTCGCGAACTCCATCATGAACTTCGCCGGCTTGTTCGGGACTAGCTCTTTCGAGAGGTTGTTTATCAGGCCGCGCACGGGGCGGCGCAGCTCCGGCACGTTCTGCGCGCGGTCCTCCGTGGTGGGAACGTTGAAGTCCTGCCGCGCCTTCTCCATTTTGGCGTCGGCGATGGCGGTTTCGAGCGCGTCTTCGAGGCTGCGGTCGGGCGTCTTGCCGTCGCCCTTGCGGATGAGCGCGAGTATCTCGGCGCGCAGGGGGTTCGCGGCTATCTGTTCGAGCAGGTCGCGGAGCCGCTTGGTGACGTGGACGTCTTCCGGCGGCTTGCCGGCCTTCGAGGGGTCGGGCGCGGTGAGGAACTCCTTGAGGAGCTTGAGCAGCTTCTCCCGCTCCTCGGCCGAAACGTCGCCGGTGAAGTGAATCTTCGTCCCCCCGACCGTCTCGACGCTACCGGCTGGAGGCTTCGCGTCGGCCGCGCCGCCGCCCGCGGGCGGCTTCGGCGCAGACCCGCCGCCCTGCGCGCCGCCGCCCTGCCCCCCCTGCCCGGTGTCGAAGGTTCCCGTGGAGGGCTCGACGGGGACGGCGTCCTTTATCTTGGCCTGCACGAGCGCCACGAGCGTCTTGTGGAGGCCGCCTTTGATGGTGAAGCCGACGGCCGTGTAGGTCTCGGCCGCGCCGCGCCAGTTGCCCGTGACGGTCTTGCCCTTCACGTCCCTGGCGACCCGCCCCGCCACCTTGTCGGAGATGCCGGGGAAGGTCTTGCGGAGGTGGTTGAGGACGACCACGCCCCAGATGTCCTTCGCCTTGAGCGCGTCCTCCGAGTTGAAGACGTAGACGTAGTCTTCGCCGTACTTGCCTCTCAGGTACGCGGTGCCGGGCTCGGGCGTCTCGACGCCGGGCTGCGGCTTCTTCTCCTTCGCCCGCCTAGCCGGCGCGTCCTTCTGGACGAGCGCGGAGCCGACGGGCGTGAGCGGGCCGACGGGGCGGCCTTCGAGAGCGCGCGCGGCGGCGACGTCGGCCTCCGCCTCGTAGGCGTCGCGCGCGAGCCCCGCGCCCTGCACGCGCCCCTCGCCGCCCGACTGCTGGACGACGTGCGCCAGCTCGTGCCCGAGCAGACGCCGCCCCTCCCGCGTCGAGGGCGCGTAGTGGCCGTTGCGGAAGACGATCTGGTGGCCGTAGGTGTAGGCGAGCGCGTGGAGCGATTGCGCGGACTCGGCGGCCTGCGAGTCGTGGTGGACGCGCACGGGCGAGAAGTCGTAGCCGAAGCTCTGCTCGAAGAGGCCGCGCGTGGCGGGGTCG